>WJMC01000036.1 GCA_014728145.1 Candidatus Zixiibacteriota bacterium
ATTCAGGGCCTCGGACGAATCTTCAGAGCGGTATTCCCACAGGATATACATCTCCGGCAGGCTGAAACAAACCGCCCGACTGGTGTTCATAACCACCGCACTGCGCTTGTCGGAGGCAATTAAAAGCTGATGGGGTGACTCGATTTCAAATTCGGTCGAGTTCGTCAGGCTGGACTGGTAGTACAAATTGAGCCGGTTTTGGTCATAGGACAGTACCAGCATGCCGTCATCAGAAACCGTATGCATGATTCCGCAGGGGACAATGTATTGTAATTCCCCCTCAGGGTTGTAAGCGTAAAGACCGCTGTCGACACTGAGCGCAAAAAAACGACTGCCATCGGCGCAGAAGCTTCCACCCATAAAATCTTTGAATATTATGTCTTTTTTATGCTCGCCATGTTCGGAAAAAAACCTCATACGGGTCTCCGGCAATCCCTCCGATCCCTCGATTCCCACCAGCGAGGGCGCGCGGTCGCTGAGGATAAAACCGAGCACATCGGGATTCTCGAGAGTGTAAAGATGTTTTCCGGAGGGCTCATACATGGAGAAACGCGTAACTTCGATTCGGGAGGTGGAACGATCGATGATTGTGGCGGCGCCCCAGTAGCTTCCCATTTTCGACGAAAAAACCTTCTGGTTGCCCTTCATGCGCCGGTACAGGACCCTGTCCTGGGTGGAGGAGTAGACGCTTACCTTGCGGTATTCAGCCAGATAGGAAAATGCGGAAGGTGATCCCAGGTAATTGGCATTCTCCCTCCACTTCCGAACCTCAACAGAATTGAATTCCTCCTGGGCGAAGGCGTCCGCTAACAGGCAGGTCGAACACAATAAAATTGTCAGCAGTATTATTCGTTTCATATTCAGAATTATAAGATTCCGTTCACCTATTTAAGTCGGCACATTAACGATTAAACATACAAAAATCAACATAGTTTCCGCGAGATTTTCGATAATCCGGCAGAAGTGAAAAATCGTGACTGCGTTTGGGGGAAGTTTATTTGGCGGGAAAGACGCTTTTTCCGGGAATTCCGTCTATCAAAGCGGAATCGCGCCCCTTCTGGCCGAAATCGAACTGCAGGTTGAGCTTGTTTTTCAGGGGGGGAATCTGTGGCAGATGCTGGGCCGCGCGGTTTTCAGCCATCGGTACCCAGGAAAGCTTGATGTCGAATTTCTTGAGATAGATCAGGACGCTGTCACGGTAGACCTTCAGATTTGGCGGAAGCATGGTAATACTGTTGACATTCTCAACCAGCTCGGCGGAATCGGAGAGCAGTTCCAGTTTCTGGTTTTTGAAGACTGACTTGTTATTTTCCACAAACTTGAGAGCCATCAAGGCGGCCGTGTATTCGCATTCAGCCTGTGTCCCGGCAAACTGGGTGCGGTAGAGAACTCCCAGGTCGGGAAGCATTATGCTGATAATACCTGTGCCACCGGCGAGACCGGGGCGGGCGTATGTTCTTCCAAAGAAGTATAGTTTCATGAGCACCTCATCAGGCATATAATATGGCAAACCCTGTGCCGGCCGTAACGGTTTTGTGGGCCTGTTGTAAGGTGCTGGATTTCACTTGTTTGGAAGGTATGTTCACATCCTGCACAGGCAGTTATTTGAGAATGCCTGCCGGATTTATGAATCGCTTTGCAGAGCTTTGCCGTCAGTCGAGCGAACGCGACAACTCTTCGGCCAGTTCGCCTCTGGCGCGAATGTATGTCCCGGTAGCCTCCGCCACGACCTTCCCCGCAACTTCAGCGACACCCTCGGTGCGGTACAAGCGCCCTTTGCTCTCGATCACCCTGCCGACCAGGACCATCTTCTGACCGACATAAACCGGGGCTTTGAACTTGACCGTCATTTCCGCGGTAACCGCCAGGACATCATCTTTTAAGATCGCCTTGATCATGACCTCATCCAGAAGCGAGGCGGCAATCCCGCCGTGCATGATATTGTCATAACCGGCAAAGCGCTGCTCGACCGTGTACTCGCTCGTGACCGAACCGTCGGTTTGGACGAAAAACCTGGCCTTCAAGCCGGACTCATTCTGGTCACCGCAGACGAAACAGTATTTGTACTTGGTAACTTCCTGCATAATTCCTCCGAAACGGCTAAACTAATAGTTACGGAAGGATTTGGCAAGCACCTTGAAGCATATAATGAAAAAGCCCCGGCTCTATGAACCGGGGCTTGTAATCTGGGCTATGTCCTTGCTCTAATTATGGCTGTAGTTGTATGTCCACTGGGTATTGCCCTTGGTGGCCTTGATCGCGGCGGTTCCGCCGGAGACAGTCACGTCGACTGTCCAGTCCTGGTCGACTGAGCTTGTGATATAATCCATGGAGGCGTCGAATGCGCCGCTGACGGAATTGTAAGTCTGCCAGCTGGAAGTACCGGTCCTGCTGTAAGCCAGGGAATCGACATCGACATCATAGACATAC
This sequence comes from Candidatus Zixiibacteriota bacterium, assembly GCA_014728145.1. Classification (NCBI taxonomy): domain Bacteria; kingdom Pseudomonadati; phylum Candidatus Zixiibacteriota; species Candidatus Zixiibacteriota bacterium. Next base: position 2,431 of record WJMC01000036.1, read on the forward strand.
CTGGCGCGCGAACCGCTGTTGTTCAGGACCATGTCGATCAGCACATCGCCTTCCGACTGGGCCTGGGTAGTGTTGACATCTTCCAGGTCGACACGAATTGTGATATCGATCGTATCGGTGCCACTGGCGCCCTCCTGGATGAGTGTACGGGAACCGCGATAGAGAATCTGGTCGACTTCGCTGGTATAGTTGCGCTGATACTCGCCATCGGCGACAAAAGCCATACTGTCATAGTAGACTTCACTGCCGGAAGCGCTCAAGTGGGTCATCTCGATGATGTGCCAGACGCTGTTGAAGCTGTATTTAACACTATCATCATCACCCAGCGGGCCCAGCCACCAGTCATCTTTATCCTTGTAGGTGGTGGAATCCAGCGGGAACCCCCAGTGATTGGTCATTGGGTTATAAGACCCGAAAATTACTGAATCGACAGATTCTTCGATGGAGGCCTTGACGGCCACGAAATCCGGATCAGACAAGTCACCCTGAACGATACTCGGTCCGGAGCTCGAATCCGAACAGCCGTACATCAGGGTAAGAAGCATCGTGAATGCAATCCCCAGCATCAGTGCCAGGATACCGACATACTTTTTGTTGTACATAACCAACTCCCTTTATGCTTTATTTTCTGCTTTCGAGCAAGGTAGCCATAATGGCTTTCTGGATGTGGAGCCGGTTTTCCGCTTCATCGAAGACCACCGAATGCGGTCCGTCGATAACTTCATCGGTTATTTCCTGTCCGCGGTTAGCCGGCAGACAGTGCATAACCCTGACATCGGAACTTGCATGAGAGAGAAGTTCGTTATTGACCTGGAATATCGAAAGCAGTTTTGCCCTTTCCTCAGCCTTGTCTTTCTGTCCCATGCTGGCCCACACATCTGTATAGATGATATCGGCATCGCGGACTGCTTCTTTAGGGTCATGAACTATCTCAATTTGTGATTTTCCCGCTTTTTTGGCCTTGTCCAGGATCTCCTGGTTGGGCATGGTTGCCTCGGATGTCCCCAGGCGCAGATTGAATTTGAACAGGCAGGCCAGGTTCAAAAACGAATTGAAGACATTGTTGCCGTCACCCAGAAACGCGATAGTGATATCCTCGAATTTGCCGGTCTGCTCGTAGTATGTGAAGATATCGCCCATCACCTGGCAGGGATGAGTGAGGTCGGTCAGGCCGTTGACTACCGGGACCGTGGCATGCCGACCGAGCTGTTCAACGTGGGAATGATCAAAGGTGCGGATCATAATCATGCCCACGAAGCGCGAGAGAACCTTGCCAACGTCGTAGATCGATTCGCGCACTCCGAGCTGGATCTCCTTGTCGGTAATATAGAGCGAATTACCACCCAGTTCATTGATTCCCACTTCGAACGAAATTCGGGTACGCAGTGACGGCTTATGAAAAATACAGGCGACGGTTTTGCCCAGAAGAGGTTTGGGAGCGCTTTTGCCTGTTTTCATATCCTTGCAGAGGTTGAGCACATCGATCGCCTCGTCGCGAGTGAAATCGGTTATCTGCAGAAAATCTTTGGTCATTTCCTTCTCCTTTTAAAATGTTTGCTGTTTTTGATCGCCTAATTTACTTTTCCTGATAGCTATGTCAAGGAGATTGAGTGCGCGCCAGAAAGCGCTTGAGTTTGAAGCATTTAGTGTTTATCTTTGGGGCGCATCGAAACCTGGCCGGAGAAAGGATCGTTATGAGCGCGTCAAATTCGAACATGGGATGGGGACTCATTTTTGTGACAGTTGGAGCTCTGTTGTTATTAAATCAGACCACCGATTTCGCTTTCTGGGAGTTCATCGGCGACTGGTGGCCGCTGGCTTTGATCATTATCGGTCTATGGATGATCTTTCAGCAAACCCGCTCTCGTAACCACAATGAAGAACATCTTCTCGACGCCGCGGATACAACCAAAGCGTTCGGTTCTCTCAATATCGCTCCCACGGTTCTGGACAGTTCCGGTAAAACATACAAGATCGCGTTTGGAGACATCCTGGCCAATTTCAGCGATACCGATCTGCGCCAGGGCGAAAATAAAATCGAAATCGCGCTCGGATTCGGCGATATCAATATCACCCTGCCAAAGGACAAAGCCTGCAAAGTAAAAACCGCCTGCGGCCTGGGCGATATCGACATGATGGGGCTCAAAAGCAAAAACAGTTTTTCAATCTCGGAAGAACATGAAGATGAAAATTACTCCGGCGCGGACAAGCAACTTTACATCCAGGCCAGGGTGGGAACCGGCAACATCAAGATCAAACGGGCGATTTGAGGAAGTTTTTGAGGGATGCGCGTAATTCTCCTGACCCAGTATTTTCCACCCGAAACCGGGGCCGCCCAGAACAGGCTGTTCGCACTGGCCAAAGCCTTTCGCAAGCGCGGACATCAGATCACAGTGTTGACATCACTGCCAAACTACCCGACCGGCAGGATATTCGAAGATTACCGCTATCATTATAAATACCACGAAAAAATCGAGGGAATCGAAATCCTCAGGAGCTGGCTTTATGTTCATCCCTCGCGGGGCACCATACCGACCGCCCTGTCTTATTTGACATTCGCCTCTACTTCACTGGATATCGCCATCAGGCATATCGATTCCGCGGATGTCATTGTCTGGGAATATCCTCCCCTGTTTCTGGGATATACCGCCATGAAGCTGGCGAGGAGATATAATGCCCGCCTGGTCACGAATTTCGCCGACCTGTGGACAGACCTGATCTCGGAACATCGAATCCTTTCCAGCCAGTTTATCATCAGGCGTTTTAAAAGCTACGAACGGAAAATAATTGAGCGCAGCGACCTGGTGACCGCTCAAACCGAGGGCCTGATTGACAAGATAAGAAACTTCTCACCTGATTCAAACCCGCGTCTCTGGCCCAACGGAGCGGATACTAAGATGTTTTATCCACGCGAGAAAGACGAAGACTTCATGAGTCTGGTAAATCCGGATGGTAAGTTCATTGTCGGATACGCTGGTCTACACGGACGAAATCACAACCTCAGCAGGTTATTGGAAGCGGCAAATTTATTAAAAGATGATTTTGATATTGAGTTCGTTTTCTGCGGTGATGGTTTCGAAAAGCCTAAGCTGATTAAACTTGCCAGCGATCTGGAACTTGAAAATGTCGTTTTCTATGATCCGGTTAGGTATGCAGATGTGCCCCGGCTGATGTCCTGTTTCGACCTGGGAGTAGTTATCCACCGCAATCTGCCTGGTCTGAGTTGTGTGCGTTCGGCCAAGCTGTTCGAGCTTATGGCCATGGGCATTCCGATTCTGCATATCGGTAAAAGCGAAGGAGCGGAGATAGTACGGAAGGCTGAGGCGGGTGTGGTAGTGGAACATGAATTCCCCGCTAAGATAGCAGACGCTGTTCACAATTTGAAATCACGTTCTGAACTGAAAAAATACTCCTCAAAAGGACGCAAGAACGTTATTGAAATTTTCGATCGGGAAAAAATCTCTCTGGATATTGTCAGTCTAACAGAATCGCTCTGGAATTGATCGGTTACTCAGCTTTTGCGACTACCGGATTTTGTATCATCAAGTAGGAATAACTATGCGAACAATCCTCCTGCATTTTATTCATGTTGAACTGATAATCTGCCATCGAACCGAAAGCGAACTCTTTAAATAGTTTTTTGAGTCGCAGAGCTACCCTGCTGCGAAACAGTCCTTGATGCAGTCTCGTTTTCCTAGAAACCTCGAGGGTATGCAATTCTTGGCAGTTGAGTTCGTATGGATGGATGTAAACTACTGCTGGTCTACTCTCTTTTTCGATCATGCGCAGAAAACGACGGCTCAGATTGTATGGAAACAAGCGAAAGTAACCGCCCCCCAATATTGGAATCTTTCTTTTCATAATTTTAACAGTTGAGAGCGGATATTCCCATAAACCATTCTGGAAGCCATACGGATAGACCGGACTGTCAGGCGATCCGTAGCGCCCACCGTTGATGGGAAAAATACTGGAATCGTAATCGAGCCCGGCTTCGCGCATGATATCGAAAGCCCAGTGCATATCCAGGTCGATCGAAAAATCCGGCGCGCGATGACCGCGGACTTGCTGACCACAGATATCTTCGAGAACCTTGATCGAACGCACCAGTTCGGATTTGAATTTATCGGGACCGAGCTCTTTGACCGACCGGTGCGACCAGCCATGAGTTCCGATCTCGTGTCCATCATTGTGGACCTTTCTGATAAGTTCAGGATATTTCTCTGCTACCAGCCCTAAGCAAAAGAAGGTCGCTTTAACTCCATACTTGTCAAAAAGATCGAGTAACATTCCCGTGTTGTCGATCACATTTGGTGTGATCGGCAAATTATAGTCCAAACAGGACTGTGGCCAGTCCTCCAGGTCAACAGAAATGATATGTCTGTACATTTTGATTCCTTCCCGGGTACGAAGGGAGAAGAACCATATAATATAGTAACTAAGATACTATAATAGATTGGATAGTATTTGTCAAAGTATATATTTGCTTAAATCTTCGTCTTCGACGATATCGGCCAGTCGTTTCTGGACCTTGTTGCGCGTGATCCGGATATTTTTGGAATCGCCCGGAAGATCGAACATCTCCTCATCCAGGAGAGTGTTCATTACTGTATGAAGCCTGCGCGCGCCGATATTTTCCATCCGGCTGTTGACCTTGTCGGCGATCTCCGCGATCTCCTCGATCGCCTCCTGGTCGAATGACAGCTTTGCGCCCTCGGTTTTGAGCATCACCTGGTATTGACGGGTCAGGGCGTTTTTCGGTTCGGTCAGGATCTTGATGAACTCCTCTTTTCCAAGGCTGTCGAGTTCGACCCTGATCGGCATCCGCCCCTGGAGTTCCGGAATCAGGTCAGAGGGTTTGGTGGAATGAAATGCGCCGGCGGCGATAAACAGGATATGATCGGTACGCACCATACCGTATTTTGTCATCACGTTGGAGCCCTCGATGATCGGCAGGATATCGCGCTGGACGCCCTCGCGGGAAACATCCGGCCCCGAAGACTGCGACTCTGTGGCGGCAATTTTGTCGATCTCATCGATAAAAACTATGCCGGAATTTTCCACCCGGTGGATAGCTTTTTCGACCACCTCATCCATATCCAGAAGGCGTCCGATCTCCTCCTGGGTCAGGATCTTGCGAGCTTCTGAGACTGTCGTTTTACGGCGTTTATTGCGTTTGGGACCCATCCCGCCCAAAAGCTCCTGGAAATTGATACCCATTTCCTCCATGCCCATCGGGGAAAAGACCTCGATCATCGGCAGGCGGTTATTGGGCACCTCGATTTCAATCACCCGGTCATCCATCTTGCCCTGCTCTAAAAGCTCGGCCATTTTCTCACGGGTCCGGCGCCAGGAATCCTCGTCAGCGCTCGAATCGACCTGCATCTCCCCGGAATCTTCGGGCAGACGGGCTTTTCCGGGCGGTTTGGGAAGCAGGATATCCAGGATTTTGTCCTCGGCCAATTTTTCAGCCTTGGCCTGGTGAATTTCGCCCATCTCCCTTTTAACCATGTTTACCGCCAGGTCGGTCAGGTCGCGCACCATCGATTCGACATCCCGGCCGACATAACCGACCTCGGTGAATTTAGAAGCCTCGACCTTAATAAACGGCGCATCGGCCAAAGCGGCCAGCCTGCGGGCGATTTCTGTTTTACCGACCCCAGTAGGCCCGATCATAATAATATTATTGGGCAGGATCTCATCGCGCATTTCTCCCTCGACCTGCTGACGGCGCCAGCGGTTGCGGAGAGCGATCGCCACCGCCCGTTTGGCCAGATCCTGTCCGACGATATATTTATCCAGTTCAGAAACTATCTCTTTTGGCGTCAATTCATTCTGCATATAATCTCCTCGTGAAAGCGGAAAGTTAAGCTAATAATCGGGAAAGTCAAGCCCGTCCTGTGTGAATCGTATCAAGCCGCCCAGGCTGGTAATACGTTCAGGTCGATACCGAGGACATGACGGCTCAAATAGTAGAATAAAAGTGAAATCAAAAAGACCCCGGCAAAATTCAAGACAATGCCGAAACGGGACATCGTGGAAATCTTGAAGCGACCACCGCCGTAGACGATAGCATTGGGCGGAGTCGCCACCGGAAGCATGAACGCGCAGGAGGCCGACAATGTAGCCGGAACCATGAGAAGCAGAGGATTGACCCCGATACCGACCGCCACCCCGGCGATGATCGGCAGTATCGTCTGGGTAGTGGCGGTGTTCGAGGTCAGCTCGGTCAAAAATGTCATCATCAGGCAGATACAGGCGATCAACAGCAGAGGAGGTACACCGGCCAATCCGGACAACTGCATACCGATCCATTCCGACAGTCCCGAAATCCGAAAAGCGTAGGCCAAAGCAAATCCTCCCCCGAACAGAATCACGATTCCCCAGGGCAGACCGACAGCGGTTTTCCAGTCCATCACTCTTTGACCAGGTCTTGATCTCGATGGTATCAGAAAAAGGATCAGCGCCATCGCAATCGAAACCGTACCATCATCGATATATCCGGGCACCGGCAACAGGCTCGACCATCCCGGTAGCGTGAAACCGCCGACTTCAACAGGTTTGCGAAACAGCCATAAAAACGCGAGCAGTACAAAATCTGCCAGCACAATTTTTTCTTCAAATGACATCCGGCCCAGCTTGCGGTACTCCGTCAGGAAGATTTCGCGCGATGGCAGAGCCAGTTTCCTGCCACGCTGAAGCGGGGCTATCATCAGAAGCCAGATGATAACCGCAAAGGCGATTGAAATCGGCAAAGCGAATATCATCCATGAGGCAAACGAGATCTCGGGAGCCTTCGGAAACATCTCCTCGAAGATTTTAGCAAATGCCAGGTTGGGCGGTGTACCTATCAAAGTTGCCATACCCCCCACAGATGAAGCGTAGGCAGTACCCAGAAGCAGGCTGGTAGCGACCTTGCGCACACCACGGGTTTCGAAATTCTCCTCCAGCCTGGCGATCACCGCCAGCGCGATCGGAAGCATCATCATGACCGTGGCGGTATTGGAGATCCACATCGACAGGAAAAAAGAAGCCGCCATAAAGCCGAGTATAATCCTGGCCGGACTGGTGCCGATCACAAGCATTATTTTGAGCGCTATCCGTTTGTGCAGATCCCAGCGCTGAAGCGCCAGCGCGATCAGAAATCCCCCGATAAACAAAAATATTATATGGTTGAAATAAACCGAGGCGACATCCCGGCCCGATGCAACACCTGAAATCGGGAACAGCGCAACCGGCAGAAGCGCGGTGGCGGCGATCGGAATCGCCTCCGTGATCCACCAGATCGCCATCCAGAGAGCAATCGCAAAAGTTATCGTTACACTGCGATTTTGAGGATCGAGATCAAATAAGAAGATAACTGCCAGGGCCACGAGCGGTCCGGCTATGACAGCGAGCTTTCTAAACATCCTGCAAGCTCAGTTCAACGCCTGCTTATAAACGATTGTATATATTCCTGCTTTTCATCCTCATCAAGGCGCGCGACTGCTGTGATAAAATCCGAAGCTTGTGCACCCTTCAGAAGTGCGAGTTGATTCATTCCATCAAAGATATAGACCTTGCGGTCGCCCGTCACTCGATAATACAGCCTGCTATCCGTCTGCGAGCTCATGCTACAACGTCTCCACAACGATGTTGTCGTTGGTATAGATACAGATGTCGGCGGCGATTTCGAGCGATCTCCTGACCACTTTTTCGGAACTCATATTGGTACTGCCAAGAAGGGCACGAGCCGCCGCCAGGGCATAAGGACCACCCGATCCGATCGCCACGATGCCGTCATCCGGCTCGATCACATCACCATCGCCCGAGATAATGAGAGCATGTTTATCATTTAATGCCACCAGTAGCGCTTCCAGGCGACGGAGATATTTATCGGTACGCCATTCCTTGGCCAGCTCGACCGCGGCACGCGGGAGATTGCCCCGAAACTCCTCGATCTTGCCCTCGAAACGGCCAAACAGCGTGAAAGCATCGGCAGCAGTTCCGGCAAACCCGGCCAGAATCCGGTCCTCATCCAGCTTACGAATCTTGTTGGCGGTTTTTTTCATGACGGTTTCATCCAGAGTCACCTGTCCGTCTCCGGCAATCGCCGCTTTGCCCTTGTGAAGGATACCGATTATTGTCGTCGCTTTATAGTTCATGAGCCTGCCTTTCTATGCGCGCGGATGGGTTTTCTTGTAGACTTTGCGCAGTTGTTGAAGTGACACATGGGTATAGATCTGGGTGCTGGAAAGCGAGGAGTGCCCCAAAAGCTGACCGACCGCCGACAAATCCGCACCGCCCTCTAAAATGTGGGTGGCGAATGAATGTCGAAACGAATGCGGGGAAAACTTCTGCATAAGTCCCGAGTCGGAAGCGTAGCGTCGCACGATCCTTCCGATCGATCTCTGGCTCAGACGGCCACCTCGTCGGTTGACAAAAACTGCCTGGAGATCGAAGCGCTTGAGCTCACGGTTGCGTTGATGCAAATATTGTTGCAGTCTGGCCAGGGCGACATCGCCGACCGGTACAATCCGCTCCTTGCCACCCTTCCCGAGTACCCGCACAACACCGGCACCGTAGTCGATATCCTCGACCGACAGCGAGGCCAGCTCTGCCCGCCTCAGTCCGCTCGAATAGAACAGCTCCATGATTGCGCTGTCTCGTTTCTGCCACACTGAATCGCCCTCGGCTAAATTCAGGATGCTCTCGATCTGGTTGCGGGTGGCCACTTCCGGCAACGGTTTCTTGAAACGTACCGGCCGGATCCTTGTGCTGTAGTCTGTAGCTGTCGCCTTGACGATATACAGGTAGCGGAAATAAGATTTCAGCGATGACTGCAGGCGGGCAATCGAACGATTCGACATAGGGCGTGTTCGCAGGTATTGCAAAAATCTCCTGAAGAGGTCAAAAAAATCGGAGTCGAGCCGTTTTAGCTCAACTCCGGAATCGCGAAAAAATTGCTGAAAAAGCTTGATGTCTTTGATATATGCCGTGACCGTATGTTCGGAATAGTTCTTTTCTGATCTCAGGTAATCTTCAAACAGCTGGAGATGTTTCTTACTTAACGGCATTTTCGAGCCTTTCGGCCGACTCCTGCTTTTCTTCCTCGTCTTCCAGTTTAAGTATAAAGTTACATTTTGGACATTTCAAATGCAAGCCGTCTTTTTTGGTCTTTTTCTCGAACATGAAATAATGCCCGCACTCAGGGCACTCTCTGTCGATCGGACGGTACCACACCGCCTCTGTGCATTTGGGATACTCCGAGCATCCGAAAAACGGCTTGCCTCTTCTCGAACGGCGCTCCACAAATGTACCCGGGCATCCCTCAGCAGAACATTTTACACCGGTCGAGATGGCCTCGGTGTAATCGCAGTTTGGATAGGTACTGCAGGCGATAAAGCGCCCGAATTTGCCTTCCCTGAGAACCAGCTTGTTGCCACATTTGGGACAGTCGCGTTCGAGTTCCTTGACCTGACTTTTGTCTTCGCCGTTCAAAGGCTTGGTGTTTTTACACTCGGGGTATGCACTGCAGGCCAGGAAGCGACCGTTGCGTCCCCATTTGATTACCATCGCCGATCCGCATTTTTCACAGACCTCATCGGTGGTCTCCTGGGTCGATTGTTTGATATCCCCGAGCTTACCCTCGACTGTTTCGAGAGTTTCCGAAAACGGCTTGTAAAATTCCCGCAGGACATCGACCCAGTTATCCTTGCCTTCCTCGATTTTATCGAGCTCCTCTTCCATGTGGGAAGTGAAATCGACATTGAAAATATGCTCGAAATGCTCGATTAATATTCGATTGACCGTCTTGCCCAGGTCAGTGGGCATCAATTTGCGTTTTTCTAATTTGATATATTTACGGTTCTTGATAGTCGATATGATCTGCGAATAAGTCGACGGCCTGCCGATCCCGTTCTGCTCCAGTTCACGCACCAGGCTGGCTTCTGTGAAACGTGGAGGCGGTTTGGTGAAATGCTGGGTCGGATCGAGCTCTTTGAGGTCGACCTTGTGGCCTTCCTCGAGTTCCGGCAGAACCTGGTTCTCATTGTCATCGCCGTTGCCGTTGTCACGTTTCTCGGTTTTGTAGATCTTCATGAAACCATCGAACTTGATCTGGCTGGTGGAAACCCGAAACAGATACCTGCCTCCCTCGACCTCGACAGTCAGGCTGTCATAGATCGCCGGATTCATCTGGGATGCCAAAAAACGTGAATAAATCAGGCTGTAAAGCTTGTATTGATCGGGCGTCAAAAACTGCTTGATTTTCTCCGGCGGGTACTCCATTGATGTCGGTCTAATAGCTTCATGGGCATCCTGGGCGCTCTTTTTGGTTTTGAATCGACGCGCTTTCTCGGGAAGATACTTTTCGCCAAAGCGTTCGGCGATATGTTGCCGGGCGGACTGCAGAGCTTCCTCGGATATACGCACCGAATCGGTACGCATATAGCTGATCAGGCCGACCGAGCCGGCATCACCCAAATCGACACCTTCATATAACTGCTGGGCCACATACATCGTCTTCTGCGTGGCAAAACGCAACCTGTTGGAGGCATCCTGTTGTAAAGTCGAGGTTATATAAGGAGGCATCGGATTTCTTTTCTTCTCCTCCTTTTTGACGGAGCTGATCGAGAAATCCTGCTTGCTGATATCCGCACAGACTTTGTCGGACTCCTCCTGTGACGATATCAGAAAGTCCTCGCCGTCGACCTTAAACAGCGCGGCGGTAAATTTATCTTTTTTGCCGGCTGTAAAGAGTCCCTGAACCTTCCAGAATTCCTGGGGCTCAAAGTTTTCTACTTCTTCCTCACGCTCGCAGATAATCTTGAGCGCGACAGACTGCACTCGACCAGCTGAAAGTCCGCGCAATACTGTCTTCCAGAGGATCGGTGAGACCTGGTAACCGACCAGCCTGTCGAGAATCCGGCGCGCCTGCTGTGCCATCACCTTGTTGTCATCGATATCACCGGCAGTTTCGATCGCGCTCTGGACCGCTTTTTTGGTCAACTCGTTGTAGACCACCCTGTGAATACTGCCGTTAACTTTATCGAGTTTGCCTAAGAGGTGCCATGCGATCGCCTCGCCCTCACGATCGGGGTCGGGGGCCAGAAAAATGCGCCTGGCTTTCTTGGCTTCTTTGAGGATCTCGTCGACCACAGCCTTTTTGCCGCGGATATAAATGTAACGTGGTTCGAAATCGTTGTCTATATCGACACCCAGACGGCTTTTGGGCAGGTCGATGATATGCCCCTTGGTAGCCATTATCTTGAATTTGCGCCCCAAAAACTTCTTGAGGGTTTTAGTCTTGGTCGGTGACTCGACCACCAGAAGATCGGGACCGGTTTTCTTCTTCGTTGTTTTCTTTTTTTTCTTAGCGGCTGTTTTCTTACTCGTGCTCAATTTTAAGCTTACCTTCCATTAATTCTTCAAGTGCGATTGCTGTGACTTTACGAGGACTTCTATCGATATCGGCATCCTCGGGCATAAGCTCCAGTTTGGCCAGCCTATCGGCATTTATCTGCCGGGCGCGTTTGGCGGCGATTATCGCGGCCTCGTAACGATTGCCAATCTTTTCATCGAGTCTGTCAAGTTTCTGGTAACTCATTTTTCCTCCTGAACATCTGACCTCTTTCGGACTCTTCGAAACGCTCGCTTCGGAGCGATTCCGCTTCCAATATGGACTCGACCTGCGAGACAGCCCGGTCGAGATCAGAATTTATGACCGTGTAATCATATTTCGTCCGCATCTTGATTTCCTTTAAGGAGGCCATGAGACGCTTGTCGATTTCAGCTCCCTGGTCGCGACCGCGCGTCTTCAGCCTGCGCTTGAGTTCTTTTAATGAGGGCGGAAGTATAAAAATTGTAACTGATTCGGGAAATGCCTTCATGATCGCCCTGCCCCCCTGGACATCGACATCCAGGAGTACAACCTCGCCTCTGGCAAGAATCTTTTCCACCTGAGAACGCGGTGTGCCGTAGTAATGATCATACACTTTCGCCCACTCTACGAACCAGTCCTGCCCGATTTTTGTTTCAAATTCTTCCTGTCCCATAAAAAAATAGTCCCGGCCCTGGCGTTCACCCTTCGCTTTCGGGCGGGTGGTGGCCGAAACAGACATTTTGACTTTCCTGTGCTGTTTGAGAAGTTTCCGGCAGATTGAGGTCTTACCCGCCCCCGAAGGCGCGGAAACGACCACGATCATAGGCCCCTGTATGTTGCGATCTGTGGATGACATCTATTCGATATTCTGAACCTGTTCACGTACCTTTTCGATTTCTTCCTTGAGCAGGATAACATTATGGGAGATATCCGGGCTGATCGACTTGGACCCGATCGTGTTGACTTCGCGATAGAGTTCCTGCAATATGAAATTCATCTTCTTGCCGACCGATTCGTCCACATCGTAGCAGTTACGGAACATCTCCAGGTGACTTTTAATCCGCACACATTCTTCGGTAATATCACAGCGGTCAGCCACCAGCGCGGCCTCATTGGCGATCATCTCCTGCGAGACTGACATATCGCCCACCAGGTCTTTAAGCCTTTCCTCGAGCTTTTCTTTGTACAAACGGATGTTTTCGGTCGAGGATTTCTCGGCCTTGAGCAAAAAGTCCTCGATTTTGTCGATATGCCTGATCATATCATCGAGTAACCGTCCGCCCTCCTGGGCACGCATCTCCAGAAACTCTTCGACCGCCTTTTCAACCGCTTCGAGTATCATCTGTTTGGTCACTTCTTCTTCGTCATCCTTTTCAGCCGGTTTGATCAGGTCGGGAAAATTCACGAAATGACCGATTTCAAGCTCACCGGGCAACCTGAATTCATCTTTTAGAGTAGTTAATACCTTGTAATACATACGGGCGTTTTCGCGGTCGAGATCCAGACGGGCGGCGAACAGCTCGGGATCCTCCTCGACCGATATCGCCACCAGAATTTTGCCGCGTTTGACATGTTTCTGGACCAGCTCCTTGATTTCCGGATCGTAATGGCTGTACGACTTGGGAGTACGGATATTAATATCGCGATAACGGTTATTGAGGGAATTGATCTCGGTAATAACCTTGCGACCCTCTTTTTCGACCTCGGCACGACCGTAGCCTGTCATTGAACTGATCATAAAATTCCCCCGTAAAATCCCAAAGCATACGCCAAAACAGGGATTTTGTCAACTGCAACGTAAAAAGCAAACCAGAATTGCATTCAAAAAACAGGTCATCCGCTAAATTGCAAGAAAAAATATCCAAAATCTTTGCCACAAGCATAAAACCTGAATAATATATAGAAAACCTGTTTCGCAACAAGGAGAGTGCAGATGTTTTTATATCTCGTGCGCCATGGTTCCACCGTTCCCGATGAAATCGACCCGGATCGACCGCTTTCAGAACTGGGCAAAGCCGAAGCTCAAAAAACAGCCGAGATACTGGCACAGGAAAAGCAAGTGGGTCTCGACAGGATAATTCACAGCGGTAAAATCCGCGCCCGGCAGACCGCTGAAATCATAGCAGAAATGTTAGAACCCTCGCAGGGCATCATGGAAAGTGACGGCCTGTTCCCCAATGATCCTCCAGCAGTCTGGGGCAGGCGTATCCAGGATATCCGGGACAATGTGATGCTGGTCGGCCACCTTCCATTCATGCCTAATCTATCCTCACTGCTTCTGGCCAATTCAGGCGACGACAGTCATGTCGAATTCCAGCCGGCCACAGCGCTGGGGCTCAAACGGGAAAACAAACGCTGGAAAAAGCTCTGGCAAGTCATTCCCCGATAAGCAGATCCGACAAAAAAACCCGCCTTTTTTTAAGACGGGTTTTTAATTAGCTATAGCTTGGATCAGTTTTCACAAGCGCATGGTGCATCGCCCCCCGCGAACGCGTAATTGATCAGGTAAACAGCATCCGAGACATCACACATGCTGTCGCAGTTGACATCGCCGGTGCTCAATGGATCGGGCGGTTCACCTCCGGCAAAGGCGTAGTTGATGATAAACACCGCATCCGAGACATCCACGCCCATATCGTCGTTGACATCCCCGCACATATCCTCGCAGGCATCACCAATACCGTTGCCGTCCGAGTCGGCCTGATCCGAATTGGCTACTGTCGGGCAGTTATCGCAGACATCGCCGACATCATCGTTATCCTGGTCAGCCTGGTCGGCGTTGACGCTGTCCGGACAGTTGTCACAGGCATCGCCATAACCGTCGCTGTCGGTATCTTCCTGATCGTAGTTGGCCACCATCAGGCAGTTGTCGCACAGGTTACCGACATTGTCACTGTCGCCGTCGGCCTGGTCACTGTTGGACAGGTCGGGGCAGTTGTCGCAGACATCGCCGTAGCCGTCGCCGTCGGAGTCGGTCTGATCCGGATTGTAGGCGGTTTCGCAGTTATCCAGCGGACAGTCATTGTCGGAATGGCCTGAGTCGCCGAAACCATCGTCATCCTGGTCGTAACAAATCGAATCAGGAGACTCGATTGTGATCACGTAAATTCCGGTATCCAGCTTGGGCGGGTCGGAGGAATCCATCAACTGGACCTTGAACGTGAATGTCGACGCCCAGTTGGGTGTACCCACGATCTGTCCGACCGTATCGCCTATAAATATACAGCCGTAGGGGATCTGCGCCTGTGGCAGAAGGCTCCAGTTATAGGGTTGTTGACCACCGACACCCTCCAGCTCGTAGAAATAAGAGTAGCTGACGAGGCCATCCGGCGGTTCATTTCCGGCTATGTGGACTTCACCGTCACAGGCATCGCCGATACCATCACCATTCACATCAGCCTGGTCATCATTGGGGGTATTGGGGCAGTTATCACAAGCATCACCGAGACTGTCGGCATCGCTGTTGTCCTGTGAAATATTGTAAACATAATTGCAGTTGTCATTGACATTGAGGATTCCGTCGTCATCGATATCGGAATCGCAACCATCACCGATACCATCGCCGTCAGTGTCGTTCTGTTCCGGATCGTAATCATCCGGGCACATATCACAGACATTGCCGACACCGTCGGAATCATTGTCGGCCTGGTCCGGGTTGTAAATCACCGGGCAGTTGTCTTCATCGTTTAAATATCCGTCGTTATCGGCATCCTGGACCGGCATCACGTTGATGAATATATACTCTGAGCCGGGGCCACCCGGGTAATAGAGGTTGTCGACAATGTACCAGCCGTTTTTATAGCCACCCCAGCCGTAGTTGAGATGAATCTGGTTGTAGCTACCGGAATGACGCCAGCCGTCACAGACTATGGCATGGGTCGGAATCGTGTACGGCATCGGCCGTCCGGCTTCGACCTCGCTCTGGATCAGGTCAAACCAGCCCTGAGCGGTATAAGAACCGCGGTAGGCGTTGGCGATCGACTGATCATAGCGGAAATGATCAGTCCAGACATCCATATCCGGCCATGTACCGGAACCGTCCACGCCGAACATCATGTTGTGAGCCACGGCTACTTCGTAATTTAACTCCGCCAATGCGGCCCGTTCGGTGCTGTTACATCCCCCGCCACAGGTAGCCGGCATATTATCCCAGTCATAGGGATCGGAGAAATCGGCCGAGAGATACTCTCCCGGCGCGGAACCGTCACCGCTCCACCAGTACGTATGCGAGCCGACACCGGCCGGAGGCCACTGATGATACCACATGATCTGGGCCGCAGCAGTCGCCACACATCCAACCACAGTCCGCTGACCGCCGTCACCGATCGGGCAGTAATAATTGTAGGGATAGCCCTGATGCCAGTAATTGGTGTAGAGAAGCGGAATGCCCTCATCAAGTGTACCCTCGCTGTCTTTGCCGAGAGTCACCTGAAAAGTTTTCTGCTCCACGGCAAAACGGTCCCATCCGGCTCGATGAGATTCATTGCCCTCGATTTGCACCGCAGATTCAAGACTGCCGTAGTTGACCTCGAATCCGGTGAAACGATTGATCAGGACATCGCGAATCATCTCCGCCATACCCTGCTCAGAGACATCGACAGTACTCTGTTCGGAATAGAACAGGACCGGGGGAAGCTCCTTGAGTGCCGGAACGACCACGTAACCCTGGGGTTCGATCTTGTACAGACGGCCCAGAAGAGTCCCGTCGTCGTCTGTAAATTCTTGTATATCAGCAACCTGCGGAGACATATCGGAAGCCCACTGGCCTCGCAGGAAGACCATATATTCCAGCCAGTTCTGACTGACCTGGTCCATTTCCTCGACCGATGCGAGTTCGGCCCGGACTGTGGTCGTCTGCAGGGTAAACAGAAAAGCCAGAGATAAAACAATCAAAGCGGGGTATTTAAGGATACGCTTTTGACTACAAGCGTTTTGAAGTAGACTCAATTTTGCACCTCCATTATGTTTGGGCGGTAGTCAACGGGTACGAAGTATAACTCACCAATTACATTATACGATTATTCTAAGTTTTGTCAAGGATTGAGTTTAGACTGATCACCGCATCATCCATGATTAGCTTATCGACCGCCCGGTTAGTGAACTTGATTACCTTCAGATACATATTCCAAGGGTTTAGTCGTATATTGATACGGATGAATCCTGAGATAATATAGTAGCTTTTATCGGTTTTTGATTTAGTGTAAATCAGTAAATTACGTGATTCAATAAACATCAAATGCCGGAGGCCGGAATCGAACCGGCACGGGGTTTTGGCCCCACCGGATTTTGAGTCCGGCGCGTCTACCAGTTTCACCACTCCGGCATTTTCCACAGATATATATACGTGTTTAATGCAAATTTCAAGTCATTTTTCTCTCTTTTCTGTCGCAGGTGGGTTACCAGTCCGGGAAAAAGACCGTCAGCTGACAATTCAGACTCAAAAGTTCGAATCAGCACCTGACGCACGCTATCCGCCGGTCACCGGCGCCTGACCGTCAACGCAGTCAAATTCTATATTGACTCTGACCTCGCGGAGGGTTTACTTCCCTTCATGAACGCGCGCTCATCGGAAAACCTGTTAAAAACCATAAAAACAATTGTCATAGTATTCGCGCTCATTTCAGTACTGCTTTTTTTCTACCAGTCGATCCGCAACCACAATTATGAAAACGGCAACGACCTGACCACTTATTTCAAATCCTCGCAGTTGTTTTACGATGGTGAAAATCCGTTCACCGAGGGTGCCCGTCCCTATATCTATCCGCTCTTTTTAGTGATCGTGGTCTACCCGCTGTCACTATTGCAGTCAGGATTCTTCGCCAAGGCGATTGCCGCCTCGACCTGGTCGGCACTTTCGTATTTTGCGTTCTTTATGACCATCCTGGCTTGTTTGAGGTTTTTATACGGGACTGACAGGATACTGAAAGTATTAAGGGAGCAGTTGTTTCCGATCGCCCTGGCTGTTTTAATCCTGCATCCGTTTTTGCAGGATGAGTTTCTCAATGGGCAGGTCAATTTGATTGTACTGGGATGCGTGGGGGGATTTTTCCTGATGCTGAAGGAAAATCGTCAACTTCCGGCCTCGGTTTTTCTGGCAGTCGCGGCCTCGATCAAGATCGCCCCGGCGGTCTGCCTGGTCTATGTTCTGTTCAGCGGACATTACCGATGCCTGCTTTATTTTCCGGTCATACTATTGATCTTCATCCTCGGGCTTCCGCTCTTGATCAATTCCAGCAGCCTCGGATATTATCACCACCTGATCAGCGAGGTATATCCGCGCTTGACCGTTCATGAGGCTGAAAGCGGATTCAAATCATTTTCGCTCGTTTCCACAATTTTTTCCCTGACCGGTATCTCAGCCGGAGCATCGATAAAGATCGGGCTGACCGGATTCATGTCGGCCTTACTTCTGACACCGGTTTACCTGCTTTACCGAAAGCTTTCCGATCCTAAGAACAGGTTCGGCAGGCTGACGGTTTTTTCCGCAATCGTGGTTGTGATTCCGCTGGTATTCCCGATGTCGGAACCGCATCACCTGTTAATCTTGACCATACCGGTTGTTGTCATGCTGTCTTATTGGGAAAGCCTGGTATCGGCAGGAAGATCGCTTTTGACCGACAGGATTTCTCTGCTGTTTATCTCGGCAGTGATATTTTTGCAGGTCGGCCATGCCTTCAAAGAAACGCCTCTGCGGCTTGTGGGGCTCGTGGGAATTTATCTCGGGCTTCTGTTAGTTCTCAGGGACAGGTCCGATTAGAACGGAATTACGAAACAATCCTAAACGCAAAGATCGTCGCGCTGCGCTTGCGATGACAAACAAAATTCAGAAGAGCGTAAGGAATCTCTATTGCAGAAACAGGTAGAAAAATGACTTTTTGAAGGCTGAACTGTCCTCGACCGCGAACTTGTCGGCATCGAGGTAGACATACTCCAGCTTGCCCTCGATCAGGCTCCTGGGCACTACCGCGCAACAGGTCTGATCAGCCCAGCCGTAGGAATTGTCCCCGATCAAAAGATAGTATCCCTCAGGCATATCGACTGTTTCAAGCGAGTCACGGCTGACCATCTCGGAACCATCCTCGCCCAGAGTGGGAACATCGACTTCAGTCACCCCCTCGGTCACCACCTGGTAACCATTGAGGTATATGGAATTGTCACGCACCTGGATTTTCTTCGGTCCCCGCGCCCAGATTCGGGCCAGAGATTGCTGATTGGGGTTATGCGGATGTTTGAACAAAACCAGGTCCTCCTCCTCGGGCTGATCCAGAAGATAGTCCAGGTTGGAGACATATACGACCGTCTGGGGCGGGTAGTGTTCACCCATACAGTCGAACTCGACCTGGTGAAATGAATACAGCATCTGGTTCGGCAGGCCGGTCGCTACCAGCCCGAACATCAAAAAAACCATGTAGATAATCCAGTTGTTGTACTTGCGCACGGTAAAGCCGGACTTGTACCTGACGGCATACAGAACCGCCAAGGCGATCGCCAGAATATAGACTGCGTAGTTAAAACCTATCGACCAGAAAGGCAGACTCTGATTCGGCACAGCTATCAGCAGATGAGAAATCGTGATAGCGACCAGGATTGTCAGGGCGGCCGCCAGCTGGCCGTTATAGAGCTGTCCCAGGCCGGGAAAGAGAAACGCAAACACAAAAGCCAGCCAGGGTTTACGCGGTCCTGAGTCGGACAACCGCTGAGCCGATATTTTATCCTGTTTGTCTACCAATTCTGGATGCCGTCGTCGGTTGTATCGGGCTGATCAAGATTGAATTCGTCCTTATCAGGGGAAACATAGATCCCTGCCGAGGGATGCATATGGCAGTTCTTTTCGGGCACCGTCTGTTCGGTAAAAATCTCCCGGCCGACATTTACACATTTATCCGTCGCCAGCTCGCCCGAATCGTAACAGACATTGGCATAGACGATCCC
>WJMC01000037.1 GCA_014728145.1 Candidatus Zixiibacteriota bacterium
ATCCATCTGGGCGGAATCCCTGAAGGCGTAGAGGTTGTGATCCTTGCTCCCTATGATCATCTCGCCTGCTTCGGTAATCACCGCGCTGGAGAGCACACACCAGTCGGTTTGATATGACCACAGCTGGCTTCCATCGGCTGTATCAATTGCCTTGATATTGAAATCCAGCCCGCCGATATACAGAATTCCCTCCGGGCTTATCATTGGCGATGAATAAACATGATGGAGAAAGAAGCTGTTGACCCAGCGCACTTGGGCGTATGTGCCCGAATCCGCCAGGGCATAGACTTTCTGGTCGAAAGCACCGAAATAAATCGTCCCGTCGGGACCGACAGCGGGCGATGAGAACACCCCGGAGGCGTTGAAAACTCCGGAGCCGGTCTTGAACTGCCATTTGAGCGAGCCGTCCGGATTGAGCGCATACAGGCTGGAATCACCCCCGCCTCCATAATAACCACCTGCGCCGAAATAGATCGTGCCGTCATGGCCGAGCGAAGCCGAAGAGGCAATTCCGTCATTGGCCTCGAATGTCCAGGCGGTGTCAGCCGTGGAAGGTCCGGTGAAGCCGGTTCGTCCGGTATGCTTGAGGTCATGACGAAACATCGGCCAGGGTGACTCTGGCAGTAGATTCGCGAATGATCCAAAAAAGCAGATCAATGTAAAAAGAGAAATCAATATGGTTCTGTTCATGTCTAACCATGATACGCACAGCTTTCGATATTTGATAAATATAAAAACTCACCGCACCCCAAAGATACGGTGAGCGTGTGTGTAGGCGGGTAGGTTCAGTTAGAACCTGATTAAGTTTAGATCGCCAACCAGAGATTTTCAACAAAAATATTTCGTTATCGGCGTTGCGCTCGTTTACAATTTTCGCTGAAACTGAAAAGATTCGGTATTTGAGGTTAAAAACGGGGTAATTAATAATGAATTAATTTTGATTTAATAATTTGCTCACAATCCAGATTAGATTAAAGGGCGCAGGCGTAACTATACCTTTTCAATTTTTTCCCACCTAAACAGGGCGTACCCCCATTATGCGCCCTGCTTTTTTAATGGGCTAAACTTACCGCGTTAACTTGAAGGCAGGTTGATCGTGACCACGGTGCCGCGACCGGGCTGGCTTTTAATCTGAATCTTTCCACGGTGGTTATTGATAATCTGACGGGCGATCGTGAGACCGTAACCGGCGCCGGGCTGGTCGGCCTTGGTGCTGAATCCGGGCTCGAAGATCTGTTTGATCATATCTTCGGGAATTCCCCGGCCGTCGTCGCTGATCTCGATTTTCAATTCTCCGTCGGCTGAGGATGAACTTACCACCAGCCGTCCGGATTCGCCGACAGCGTCGCAGGCGTTCATCAGTACACCACTGAAGGCGAGTTTGATCTGTTCGGAATCAGCCTCGAAAGCCGGTAGCTTCTCGAGGTTCGTTTCGATTTCAGTTCGAGGTGAAATTATCTGGCGCAATCGATTTGTTACATCCCGAATAATCATGTTGATATTTACTTGATCCTTCCCGGGAGAAGACTCCAATAACAGGCGGTCGAGCTGATTGAGCCCGGATTTGAGCTGCTGGCTGTTTTTCTGGATATCACCCAGCTCCTGACGAATCGACTCAATAGATTTTTTATATTCGGTTTTTTGCTCAAAATCATCACCATACTCAGATGCCAGCCTCTCCAGCAGAACCTTCAGGGCCTTCTCGATCATATCCGTACTGCTTTGAATCCTGAAACGCGGTTTGTGCATGTATTCTCGGGTTTCAGACAAAAGGTAATTCATCATCTCAATTCGCAGGCCCATCAGTTCCCGTCCGAAACGGAGTTTTTGTTCGGCCTGCTGAGATGATGACAAAAACCTGGCCGCCTGCGTAGCCGCAATCATCGCGAAGCGGTTGTCGGCCTCTGAAAAGAAGCTACCGCCCAACTTGTCAAACAGACACAAAATGCCCAGAAACTGCTCGCCCTCCTGCAGTGGCGAGGCTATCACCATGCGCACTCCCGGTTCCGACAGCCCCACGAAAATCGGATCGAAATTGAGGTCGTTGATCACAAGCGGCTGGGCTTCGGTGCGGTATTTCTTCAAAAGAGCCGCTTTCAGCTCGAGGTTCATCCAGCCCCGTTTCTCCTCCGGGTACTCAATCGAGCGGACATTTTCAGGCCCCCGGTCGGTGCGGTCAAAAAGTATCAGGGCTCCTTTTTCGGCCTCGACATGACGCGCCGCCTTAGTCAGTACAGCATCAGCAATCTCCGCATTTGACATATCGAAACGGATCGAAGTGGCGATCTGGTTGATTGCGTTGAGTTCGCGGATGATGTACTTGAGTTGTTTGATCTGAGCCTGCGGATCGTAAACCATATATATACCTCAACTTGCAAATGTCCGCAGGCAAGCTACAACAATCCCGGAAAACCGCAAGCGATAATTACATCAAATCGAACGGCTCAATTTTTTACTTTTCAGGCCGAAAAAGTGAACTATATTGTGCAGAATCGTTAAAACCTGTGTAGACTCAAATTAAAATCCATACGGAGGCCCAAGAAGTGCCCAAAGCCGAACCGGAAAACGAAGACAAAAAAACGAATTTCATCAGAGAAATAATCGACGAAGACAACCAGACCGGCAAATTCGATAAGCGGGTGCATACGCGTTTTCCACCGGAGCCGAACGGGTATTTGCATATCGGCCACGCCAAATCGATTTGCCTGAACTATGGTATTGCCGAAGATTACAGAGGCAAGTTCAATCTCCGTTTCGATGACACCAACCCGGCCAAAGAAGAGGTCGAATATGTTGACTCGATCAAGGAGGATGTTCACTGGCTGGGAGCTGACTGG
>WJMC01000038.1 GCA_014728145.1 Candidatus Zixiibacteriota bacterium
CCATCGGCCAGATTCACTTTCAGAACCCGCGGAGCAAACGCTTCAGCGGCATAAACCTCACCGTCGACGACTTCCAGTCCGCCAAAGAAGTAATTAGTGTAATGATAATAGTTCATGACATTTCCGCTGAGGTCGAGGATATAGATACGGGAATCGAAGCTCTGATGCGCGGTGTAGATCATCATGCTGTCTCCACGCGGAAGGTTTCCCAGCCTGTCAGGATACAGGACCGAATCAGGATAGATCGTCTCCTGCGAAGATGCTGAAGATACAAATATCAGGCCCAGAGCCACACTAATGATAAGTAATTTTTGCAGACGCATACTATATCAATATAACAGAAACCGGCGATCCGTCAAGTACACCCGATGCCTGACCTCATGTTATCTCTTCAGATCCTCAGCAATCCGGATTGCCGTCACCGTCGGTATCGCAGGGTGTATTCCCTCCCGCGAAAGCATAATTAATGATAAATACGGCGTCGGAAACATCCACGCTGTCGTCGCAGTTGGCATCTCCCGATTCCAGGGGATCAGGTGCTGTGCCTCCCGCAAACGCGTAATTGATGATAAATACCGCATCGGAAACATCCACAGACTGATCGCTGTTGGCATCTCCGCAGATATAAGTTGCTGTCTCCGGGATTGTTACATCCTGGTCGGCGGGAGTATTGGTTACTATCTTGACGCTGTCGGATGGGAAGGTGACGATTATTGAATCGACCATCCTGCACATTCCCAGGCCGAATTCCGCTGTCAAAGAGTTCTGCGAACACAGTCCTGAACCGGCGCGGATTTCGCGAATCTGGGTACTGCCACAGGCAACAACTTTAACTTTGGCCCCGATTCCGGAGGTGTTCGATTCAGTACCGACGACATCGACATGAATCCAGTGATTGGCGGTACCGATTTTGTTTTCGAAAAGCTTATTCTGGTAAGGGTTATTGTTTGTTATAAATATATCCAGATCACCGTCGCTGTCGAAATCGGCCAAGGCTGTAGTGGTACCCGGGGCATAGTTTTTGAGGATATTGCTGGCGGCATCGACAAAGCTGTTACCTCCCTCATTGCGCAGTAGCCTGCTCTGACCGCTGGAGGATCCCATCGCCAGGTAGATGTCCAAATCACCGTCATTGTCGTAGTCACCCATCGCGCAGCCATAGCCGTAACCGAAATCGCTCAAAGGTGAAGAGCTGATATCAGTGAATGATCCCCCGCCGTCGTTACGCAACAGCTTGTTATTGCCATTATAAGTTACCAGAAACAGGTCAAGGTCGAGGTCATTATCGGTATCACCCCAGGCTACCCCCATTGTATTGCCGGCATCTCCCAGAGGTCCGGAGGTGACATCTGTAAAGCTACCCCCGCCGTCATTGCGGAAGAGTTTGTTGGCTGATCCATTATTTGCCAGGTAAATATCGGCATCGCCGTCGTTGTCGTAATCGCCCCAGCTCACTCCGGTGCTGTTGCCTGGATCCGCTAACACCGTCGGGGTGACATCGGTAAAAGTGCCCCCGCCGTCGTTGCGTAAAAGCTTATTGGCCGAACCGAAGTTTGCCATGTATATATCGAGATCGCCATCTTTGTCGTAATCTGCCCAGGTGACTCCGAAGGTGTCGCCTGTATGCCCCAAAGGTCCGCTGGTGACATCGACAAAAGTATCGTTGCCGTCGTTGCGAAAGAGCTTGTTTGCCATGCCGTCACCTTTTCCAAGATAGAGGTCGAGGTCACCATCGCCGTCATAGTCGCCCCAGGCCACTCCGAGACCGTCGCGCAGGTCGCCGGGCGGACTGCCGGAGATGGTTGTAAAGCTTCCACCGCCGTCGTTTCTGTAGAGCCGACTTCCGTAATTATAGCTGGAGATGTACAGGTCGTGGTCGCCGTCGTTATCGTAATCTCCCCATGCGGTACCATAACCACTGCTGTTGAGCGGGGAAGTGGTTATGTCTACCCAGGTATAGGCTAAATAGATTGAATCGAATGCTTTTTTGAGGTCGGGGCGCGGTCCGATATGGCCGCTGGATGGGGATACCTGCGGAGTGCCTGTCGCGATCAGTAAGTCGCGCAGGTATTCCGGTGTGGGAACCGAAGTGGATACATTGGCTTTCCAGTAACCGACACAGCAGGCGATTGCCCCCGCCACACAGGGTGCGGCGCTTGAAGTACCGGCAAAACCGCGGGTGAAGTAATAGTATAGTCCGTCGGAATTGAACAGATCACCGTAACCGGTAGTGTAGACATTCTCGCCCTGTCCCTGCAGATCGAAACGACTTCCATAGCTGGAGTAGTTCAATCTCTCCAGGTCTCCCTCCGGTCCGGCCGGAAGCGAACCACCAGGAAAAGCTCCCCCGGCACCGACGATGACCGCGCCGGAGTTGCCGTACCATGTGAGATTGTCTGTGTCAATACCGGTCAAAGTCGTGGGCGCGCCGCCATTGCCACCTACTTCGACCACACTGATTCCTTTGGCTATGGCGGTCTCTATGGCGGCATAGACCGCGTTGTAGTTCTGCGAATTGGGATGATAGTTAAGCCACCACTCTATAGGTATCAGGTCGGGATGAGAGGTGTTTGGATCGCTGTAATCCCACTGCTGTTCGAGCAGGATGACATCTCCGGGCGACAGCGCGTCGATGGTGTAAAGTAACGCGCCGGGCACATTCCATTCGGGCGGACTGCCGTAATAGGTTCCACAGGTCTTGAGCGTAGCCTGATTACAGATACCTGTCGTACCCCAGGAATTGACATCAGCAACCAGCATACCGATCACCGCAGTGCCGTGGTCATCGGTTTCACCCGGCGGAAGCGCGATCGGGTTGGGATTGATCTGTGAACCCGGTCCTTTACTTATATCGCTATGATAGAGCGTCCAGCCATACTCGAGATCGCAGACTGTAACACCCTGACCTTTACCGCCGTTATGACCCCAGGCATACTCAGTATCCATACCGGTCGGTGTGGCCGTAGCCGGATCGAGATAAAACTGCGAATCAATATAATAGCCGGGCGACGGAAGCCGTACCGGACGAGGTACCGGGCGGGCCAGAATCACTTCCGGGAGTTGTTCCAGCTTACTGCTGATTTCCCAGACATCCGCATCGGATGATATCCTCAAGCGGTAGGTATTGTTCAGGTTGTAGAGGTCCCTGCCTGATCGAGACTCACCGATTTCTTCGAGCTGATCAATTTTCTCCTCCGGCAGATCGCAGATTCTTTTCCACTCCGCGAATGCGAGGCCGGAAAGGACATCCTCGAGACCATCCAGAGACCTGCCGGCTGCCATATCTGTGAGCTGACCGGAGCGAAGCCGTATTTGCGAACCCTTTTCAAACATCACCTCGATCAAGTCTCGTTCTGCCATGTACGGCCGCGAAACAGCCGGATTGCTGTTGGACGAATCGGCTAATATGTTTATTCCATTCGATACCAAAGCAAATATAACAATGCTTAGAATAGAGATAACCTGCTTGTTCATTAGTACCCCCAGGGATAAAAATTTATAAAATCGGTTTATGTAGCCATAATAACGACGCACGAACCTATTTCGATTTTACCCCTGTGAAGATGTAACTCTCAATTCTGTGGCTTGCAGATGATAGGAACTCTACTCTCATTTTACCGGATTGCGGTTTTTTGTCAAGCATTATTCCATAGATGGGGAGATTTGTCCTGTTTTTTGATAGCTGGAACAGAACCTGGCCGGTCGCTGTTTTAACAGGTATGGATTTTATAGTATTATGCTAAAGTATGCGGGGTAAGGCATTGATTACCAGCAAAGTAATACACCTGATCGTTTTCCTGGTTGCGATATCGGCAGGTTTGAACAATAGTCCAGTAAAGGCCGAAGCTGTTCGGGTCGGTCATGTCGAAGCGGAGCTTGTATCCGAGGTCGATGAGATCAGTCCGGGGCAGTCGATCTGGGTTGGACTGCACCTGAAGATGGATGATAAGTGGCATGTCTACTGGCGAAATCCGGGCGATGCCGGGCTTCCACCGAAGATAAACTGGGATCTTCCGGATGGTTTCGAAGCTGGCTCAATCACCTGGCCACACCCGGAACGTATTGAGGTTGAGCCGGTTACGAGTTTCGGCTACTATCGCGAGGTGCTTCTGCCGGTTCGCCTGACAGTCCCGGAATCGATACAAATCGATGATACCGTTGAGCTTAAAGCAAATCCTGAATGGCTGGTTTGCAAACAGGTATGTATACCCGGGGAAGCGGAGTTGAGCCTCAGGCTGCCTGTCAGCCAGGATCATCCGAGCTACAATACTGCCTGGTCGGATAAATTCAACCAGGTCAGAAATAATCTGCCGTTAAAAGAGCATGGCTGGAAGATCAGTGTTTCCGGTGATGAAACCGGCTTTTCAGTCGAACTGGTAAAACCACAGTGGTTTGAAGCCGATATCGGCCAGATTAACTTCTTTCCATATAAACAGGGAGTTGTCGATATTTCCTCAATACAGGAAATGACGACTAATGATTCCGGATACGTTCTGTTGATAGACCGCAACCCGAATCTTAAACAGATACCAGACAGCCTGTCTGGAGTCCTGGTATCGTCTTCCGGATGGCGGGGGCCGGATTCAGAGCAAGCGATCGAATTTGTACTGCCGGTTACGAGCGATCGTCCGGAGGCCGAAGCGCTGGCTTCAATAAATATATGGCAAGCGCTTCTGTTTGCCTTTATTGGCGGGATGATATTGAACCTGATGCCCTGCGTTTTGCCGGTACTGTCGATAAAGATTTTAGGTTTTGTCAATCAGGCCGGCGAGGAGCGCGGAAAGATCTTCGCCCATGGCCTCATTTTTACAGCCGGTGTGCTGCTGTCGTTTATCGCTCTGGCAGTAGTTTTGATTTTACTGCGCGCCGGAGGTCAGGAACTGGGCTGGGGATTTCAGCTCCAGTCGCCGGGATTTCTGGCCGGGCTGTCGATTTTCATGTTCCTGTTTGCCTTAAATCTACTGGGCGTATTTGAAATCGGCACCAGCCTGACCCGTCTCGATGCCGGGCAGTCCTCCGGATGGTCCGGCTCATTTCTGAACGGCGTGACCGCGACTGTGGTGGCGACACCCTGTACCGCGCCGTTTATGGGGTCGGCCCTGGGATTCTCGCTCTCGCAACCGGCCTGGGTGTCGCTATCGATCTTCCTCTTTCTGGGGCTCGGGATGGCGTTTCCCTACCTGATTCTGTCTGCTTTTCCGCGTTTTCTCAAGCTTTTGCCAAAACCGGGGCGCTGGATGGAATCACTTAAGCAATTTATGGGCTTTTTGCTTTTGGCTACCGTGATCTGGCTGGCATGGGTTTTGGGAGTGCAGGCGGGTGTGAATTCCGTTGCGGTTTTGATGATCGCGTTGCTTGTATCAGCCCTGGGTGGCTGGATCTATGGGCGCTGGGGAGGACAGGTCAGTTCTTCTTCGGCACGAACTGTCGCGACACTTTTGGCAATCGTTTTGATCCTCGGGAGTTTCGGGTTTTCCGTGAGCGGAGTTGGATTGATGGCGGTCGACGAAGGGATCAGTTATCAGTTTTCCGGTGATGGTCTCGACTGGTTAAAATTCGACCCGGATCATGTAGCTGAACTAATCGAATCCGGCCAGCCGGTTTTTATCGATTTCACTGCCGCATGGTGCCTGAGTTGCCAGGTCAATGAAAAAGTAGCGTTCGGCTCCGAGGAAGTTCGTCAAAGGATCGCCGACCTGGGAGTGACCACATTTAAGGCAGACTGGACCAGGCGCGATGACACAATTACACGAGCGCTGGCGGAGTACGGGCGTAACAGCGTGCCCCTGTATGTTCTTCACACCAATGATGGCGAGGAAATCATATTGCCGGAAATCATCACGCCTGAGATAGTTCTCGATGCCTTGAATAAAATCGACAGTTGATCGAATCAGACGATCAGCAAATTCCATAGTAAAAGGAGTAGAAAGTGAAAGCACTTAAAATTTACGCAGTTTTGTTCAGCCTGGTATTTATCGTTGTCGCCTGTGAATCGGGAGGTGATCAGGCGCAGACCGAATCCTCCGCAGAAGCCCGGATGAGCTCAGCGGATAAGGAAACTCATTCCGGCACTGCCACTGTTAGCGAACCCGCACCCGATTTTACGCTGACTTCAACTGCCGGTAAGACGCACAGCCTGTCAGATTTTTCCGGTAAGTATGTCATCCTGGAGTGGATAAATTTCGATTGTCCATTTGTTAAGAAGCATTACCGCTCAGGTAATATGCAGGAGATTCAGAAGAAGTATCGTGAAGAAGGCGCGGTCTGGCTGACAATCTGTTCATCGGCTCCGGGAAAGCAGGGTTATTTCGAAGGTCAGGCTCTGGATGATCGAATCGAAAAAGAGAACTGGATGGGCGATGCCTACCTGCTCGATTCGGATGGGAAGGTCGGTAAGATGTATGCCGCCAAAACCACGCCGCATATGTATATAATCGATCCTGACGGGGTTCTGCTCTATGCCGGCGCGATCGACGACACCCCCTCGACCAAGCAGGAGGATATCCCTAAATCGATCAATTACGTGGTAGAGGCGATGACTGCATCCATGGCCGGCGAAGAGGTCGATCCCAGCTACACCAAAGCCTATGGTTGTTCGGTGAAGTATTAAGTTGATCAGACTGACCGATAAGCCAGTAAACTTACAACGGATTAATCAGTTTTGAAAATAAGAGCGGGCAGGTTCTGAGATGAACCTGCCCGTTTGATATATTATCATGCGCTCGCGGTCGGGGAAAGAATCTCATCCAGGTCTTCTTCTACCGTTGTTACACCCCGCAGACCGAATTTGTCGCTCAATATCGCGAGTACATCGGGACTGACAAAGGCCGGCAGGCTGGGGCCCAGGCGGATATTCTCAATACCCAAATAGAGAAGTGTAAGCAGGATACAGACTGCCTTCTGCTCATACCAGCTGAGTACGAGAGTCAATGGCAGATCGTTTACATCGCAATTAAAAGCATCCGCCAGTGACTGCGCGATCTTGATTGCCGAGTAGGCGTCATTGCACTGACCGACATCCAGCATCCGGGGAAGATCGCCGATCTGGCCGAAATCGAGCTTATTGAACCGGTACTTTCCGCAGGCCAGGGTCATAATCAGGCAGTCTTCTGGTACCGCCTGAGCCATCTCGGTAAAATAGTTGCGACCGCTTTTAGCGCCGTCACATCCGCCAATCAGAAAGAAATGCCGGATTTGCTGATCCTTGACTGCCTTGACGATATCGCCGGCCACCGATGATACCGCGTTGTGGCCGAAACCGGTCATAGTAAACGCCGGTTCATCATCTTCGTTAAACCCGGGAGAATTCTGGGCAGACTCGATCACTTCCGAGAAATCATAGCCGTCGATATGTCGTACGCCGGGCCACTCTACCAGCCCGCTGGTGTAAATCCGGTCCTTGTAGCTGTCACGGGGTTCCTGTATACAGTTAGTTGTCATCAGGATCGGTCCCGGGAAAGCGTCGAACTCCCGTTTCTGCTTCTGCCAGGCACCGCCGTAATTGCCGACCAGGTGTTCGTATTTTTGCAACTCGGGATAACCATGGCAGGGAAGCATTTCACCGTGGGTATAGATATTAATACCGGTTCCCTCGGTCTGCTTGAGCAGTTCGGCCAGATCCTTGAGATCGTGACCTGAGACCAGTATCGCTTTGCCCGCAACAGGAGTGGTGCGCACTTTGGTCGGCCTGGGATGCCCGTAAGCTCCCGTATTGGCCTGGTCCAGAAGCTCCATGACACGGTAGTTGACTTTCCCGACATCCAGAGCCATAGTCGTCAGTTGCTCAGGATCGGCAGGTTTTTCGGCCAGAAACCCCAGCGCTTGCTCGAAAAATGCATAGATATCGTCATCTTCCTGCCCCAGTATATAGGCGTGATGAGCGTAGGCGGCACTGCCCTTGAGACCGTACATGATCAATTCCTGTAATCCTGCGACATCGTGGCCGTAAGCCTGCAGGCGGATTTCGGGAGTCAGGTTCTGGCCGGTTTCGATCAATGATTTGAGATCGTCAGGCAGGGGTTTGACTTCGAAAGGAATATCCTCGTTGAGCTTATCCGCGTGGTCGCTGAGGAGTTCGCGATGTTGGGCCAGAGCCTGCGCGAGGTATTCCTCGCCTGTTTTGATCATACGGGCGATGTTTTCCGGGTCAAAATTGACATTGGTTACAGTGGTGAAGAGCGCTTCCATAATGAAGCGGTCGATGTCACGGCTTACCTTCCCGGCTTTCCGGGATTCTGAGGCGAACCATCCGAGTTTCTTGCTGGTATCCACAAGCAGGTCTTGCAGTTTGGCGGTTTCGGGACTTTTACCGCAGACGCCGCGCTTGGTGCATCCGCTTCCACCGGCGGTCTGTTCGCATTGAAAACAAAACATACTCATCTTATGATCACTCCTTTGCATTTGTCGTTTTTCTAATTTATTGCAGTTCCGCAATCTCTTTCTGTCTTGTTGAACCGGAATAAAACAGGTTTGGATGATATAACTTTTGACCCAGGTCAAATTTGATAAATTTTCTCGGGATTTTTTTGCTGACAATTGCGGTTTCTGATAATATCGTATCGCAAATAGATGTTGACTAATTTTAAGATGTTAGTATATTGGTAGTGCGTGATTTAGTGCTATAAGTGAATACTTCTGTTTCGGCATCTATCCGCCCGAAACTAATTTGTGATTAAAAGTTAGATCTGACGCGTAAGATGTCGTGACGAATACCCGACGGGAGAAGTCATGGGCCGTAGTCTGAGACTTGATACCCTCGAACCTTATCATTCATATCCTCACTTTTTTGACGCGCTCGGGAAATTTCTGATGACGGTTCTGATTCAGAGCCAGTTAATTTCCAAGGACGTTGTCGCCCTGCAGGATTAAACCGATACTCTCAGTCTTTTTCCTTAATTAAAACTATAAATCGACAGCAGGAGTTGTATGACATGAATACAAGCGTTAAGATAATCCCCAAAACAACCGCTTTGGCGATTTTGGTCTTCGTCTTTATGAGCACGCTTTTTATTTCCGGTTCAGCCAATGCGCAGTTGAGCCGGTCCCAACTGGATCAACTGCAAAAGCGCGCGCAAGCCGAAGACTGGACATTCGAGATAAGCGAAAACCCGGCCACACAGCAGTCGCTGGATAACTTGTGTGGTTTGAAAGAGCCGGAGAACTGGCGTGAAAATGCCAGTTTTGATCCCTGTACTCCTAAACGTGAGCTTCCGGAGTATTTCGACTGGAGAGATTCCGGTTATTGCACTCCGATCCGTAACCAATCAAGTTGTGGAAGCTGTTGGGCTTTCGGATCTGTCGGACCGCTGGAAAGCAATATACTTCGTGTCGACGGTTTGGAGGTCGACCTCTCCGAGCAGTGGCTGGTGAGCTGTAACAGCGAAGGCTGGGGTTGTGACGGTGGATGGTTCGCCCATGACTACCATCAGTTCAAGACCGATCCCTGTGGTGGAACCGGGGCGGTCTACGAGAGCGATTTCCCGTACACCGCAACCGATGAGGCCTGCAACTGTCCCTACGAGCATCATTTCACAATAGATTCGTGGTCGTATATCGGAGGCAGTTCAACAGTTCCCGCGCCCGACGCGATCAAGCAGGCGATACTCGATCACGGCCCGGTTTCGGTGGCGGTGATCGTGACTTCGGCAATGCAGGGTTACAGTGGCGGTGTTTTCAACGCTCCCGCGACCGGAAGTGTCAATCATGCGGTTGTGCTGGTTGGCTGGGATGACAGTCAGGGGACCAACGGTGTCTGGTTTATGCGCAACTCCTGGGGGACCGGCTGGGGCGAAGATGGCTATATGCGGATCGAATACGGTGTGGCTGATATCGGCTATGGTGCCTGCTACGTCGAATATTCCGGTGTGGATAAGCTGGCAATAGAATATGTCAGTGAGCCCCCGGAATTTGTAATGCCGGGAGAACAGCACAGTTTCCAGGTCTCGGTCGAGGGCATTTACGGCGGTCAGCCTATGTCACAGAGCGGGACGTTGCATTATTCGATCAACGGCGAAGCGTATCAAACGTCTGCGATGACCGAGATCGAAACGAACCTCTACGAAGCGAAACTGCCCGCGCTTGAATGTTATGATTTCATCGATTTCTATGTCTCCGCGGTCGAGGCGTCAGGTGACACTATTTACAGCCCGGTTGGAATGAATCCCTACAGCGCGGTAGCCACTACGGAAGTGGTCGATGTCTTCTCCGATGATTTCGAGACGGACCAGGGCTGGGTGGTGACCGGCAACGCTGTCGATGGACAGTGGAATCGCGGCATCCCGGTCAATTATGGTCGTGGCGATCCGGTCAGCGATTACGATGGTTCCGGCCAGTGTTACCTGACCGACAATTACGCCGGTAATTCCGATGTCGATGATGGAAGTACAATTTTGACTTCACCGATTTTCGACCTGAGCGAGAGTGAAGCAATTATCAAATACGCTCGCTGGTATTCCAACAGTTACGGGGCCGATCCCTATAATGACCAGATGCAGGTCTATGTCTCCAACGACGCCGGCCAGAACTGGGTGCTGGTGGAAAATATCGGACCGGTGGAACAGTCCTCCGGCGGATGGTATACCAATACCTTCTGGGTCTCCGACCTGGTGACACCGAGTTCTCTGATGCAACTGCGCTTCAACGCTTCCGACCTGAGTTCCGGTTCGGTTGTGGAGGCGGCGGTTGACGCGGTCGAGGTCAAAACCCTGCTGTGCGGTCCGCAGTATGTCTGTGGTGATGTCAACGCCGATGAAATCGTTGATGTCTCGGACGCTGTCTATATCGTTAACTTCGCCTTTGCCGGCGGTCCGGCTCCGGACCCGATCGAAGCTGGCGATGTTACCTGCGATCTGACGGTCGATGTCTCCGACGCTGTCTTTATCATTAATTTCGCTTTCTCGTCAGGTTTCATGCCCTGCGATACCGATGGTGACGGTGAACCGGATTGTTGATTCTGTTCGCTTGAATTGTTGCCTCGAATAAACCGAACCCGCCTGTACGCAAAACAGGCGGGTTTTTTTTGAATAGTTTCAACATATCTGCATCGAGATTAATTGCCATATTATGGTGCGTAAAATGTCTACGTATTCCTTATGCGATTTACTCGTATTGTGTTAACACCTGCAATTCTTTAAAGTTAGAAGCAAGTCAATGTTTGAAATGTCGTTTTTGTTAATCTGTGAGAGTATTTATTAAGCAGGAATTGCAAATATTGGAAAAGCCCTCGGAGGTGCTTTTCAATGAATGATTATAAGTATATCCGCTGGTTTGAAGATCTCGGTTCCGAAGAAGTTGATATCGTCGGTGGCAAAAATGCTTCATTGGGAGAGATGATTAGTGCTCTCCGGGAAGAGAGCATTTTAGTTCCGGCGGGATTTGCGACGACCTCCGAAGCCTATCACGACTATATTCGTGAAAATGATATCAAGGATAAACTCTCGGAAAAACTGGGTAAGCTCAAAAAAGACATGAGCAACCTGGGCAAGATCGGCAAATCAATTCGTCGCTTGTTTTTAAAAGGTGAATTCAGTGATGAAGCATCCGGGGAAATCCGCAGTGCATACGCAGAGCTTTCCCGTCGCAACGATCGCGAGGAGGTCGGGGTAGCTGTCAGAAGCAGTGCCACAGCTGAGGATCTGCCCGATGCCAGTTTTGCCGGTCAACAGGAGACGTTTTTGAATATCTCTGGCGAAGATGATGTTCTGGATGCGTGCAAAAGGTGTTATGCTTCGCTGTTTACCAATCGGGCGATCAGTTACCGAATCGAACGCGGGTTTGATCATTTGGATGTAGCCCTTTCAATCGGAATACAGAAGATGGTGCGTGCCGATAAAGCCGGTTCAGGTGTTATGTTTTCTATCGATACCGAATCCGGTTTCGAAAAAGTGGTCGTCATCGATGCCGCCTGGGGACTGGGTGAAAATGTCGTCCAGGGAGCTGTCAATCCGGATGAGTACCAGGTCTTCAAGCCTCTTTTGAATAAGGATAATTTCAAACCAATCATCGACAAGACTCTTGGAGACAAGTCCAAAAAAATGGTATACGCCCGCAACGGTTCGGTTAATACCCGTAATGTGGATACATCCAAAAAGGAAAGAAACAGCTATGTGCTCAACGATGATGAGATTATCAGGCTGGCGCGCTGGGCTGTGAAAATAGAAGATCATTACGGCAGGCCGATGGACATGGAGTGGGCCAAGGATGGTCAGGATAATGAATTATATATTGTCCAGGCACGACCTGAAACTGTTCAATCTCAAAAAGAAGGTTTATCAATCAAGTCATTCGAGCTCAAAGAAGAGGGCGAGAAAATACTTTCCGGCCTCAGTATTGGAGAGGCGATCGCTTCCGGCAAAGCTCAGATCATCAAGGATGCCAATGATATCGATGATTTTAATAACGGTTCTATCCTGGTTACCGGCATGACAGATCCGGACTGGGTGCCGATTATGAAGAAATCGGCTGGAATCGTTACCGACTATGGCGGACGAACTTCGCACGCCGCAATTGTCAGCCGCGAACTCGGAATACCGGCTATCGTTGGAACCGCTGAGGCTACAGAGGCAATCGCGGACGGCCAGGAGATTACAATAGATTGTACTTCAAGTGACGAGGGGATTGTGTATGACGGGAGTTTGGATTTCGAGGAATCTGAAATGGATCTCAAAAAAGTACCTGAAACCAAAACCGAGATAAAAATGAATATTGCCAGTCCCGGCGCGGCTTTCAGGTGGTGGCGTTTACCAGCCAGAGGGATCGGTTTGGCCAGGATGGAATTCATTATAAATAATTCGATAAAAATCCATCCCCGGGCACTTTTAGAGTACGACAACCTTGAAGATAAGCAGGTTAAAAAAAGTATTCGCAGGCTAACTCGTGGCTACGCTAACAAGGAAGACTACTTCATTATCAATCTGTCACAGGGAATCGCCCGGATCGCCGCTTCTCAGCATCCTTACCAGGTGCTGGTTCGTATGAGCGATTTCAAGTCAAACGAGTATGCCGATCTTATCGGAGGTGGCCCATTCGAACCCTCAGAAGAAAATCCAATGCTCGGATTCAGGGGCGCCTCACGGTATTATAACGATAAATTCAGGGGAGCTTTCTCGCTTGAATGCAGGGCGATCAGGAAAGTTCGCGATGAACTGGGCCTTTCCAATGTCGCTATCATGATACCGTTTTGCCGTACACTCGCAGAAGCCGATCGAATTCTTGAAATACTGGCCGAAAACGACCTGGAACGTGGCCGGAACGGTTTGCAGGTTTATGTCATGTGTGAGATTCCTTCCAATGTTATACTGGGCAGGGAATTCGCACAGCGCTTTGACGGTTTTTCGATTGGCACCAATGACCTGACCCAGCTCGTGCTCGGAATAGATCGTGACTCTGAGATTTTGAGTGGCCTCTTCGATGAACGAAATGAAGCTGTCAAACGCATGATATCTGATTTGATTGTAAAAGCCCATGAAGAAAACTGTGAGGTCGGGATCTGTGGCCAGGCGCCCAGCGATCATCCCGACTTTGCTGAGTTTCTGGTCCGATCGGGTATCGATTCAATCTCACTGAATCCTGACCGTGTACTGGATGTTATCCATAAAGTTGCAAAAGTGGAAGCAGAGATGGGCACAGATAAACAAAAAATAAAACAGCAACCCGGTGCGACTGTTGAATCATAAAAACATTGTTGTTCATTATAAATTGAAAGGAGTATTAAGATGTCTGTCGTAAAAGTAATTGAAATCCTGGCTCAATCCCCGGATGGATGGGAGGCCGCGGCACAGGAAGCGGTCAGCGAAGCATCCAAATCTGTCAAAAATATACAACATGTCTATGTCAAAGATTTCCAGGCTATTGTTGAGGAGGATAAGATAAAAATGTACCGCCTCAACGCCAAAATTTCCTTCTTGGTGGGAGAACAATAACCCCGCACCTCACTACTCTACCTGTATCTCAAGGCCCGGGGGACATCTTGGCCAAGATGTCCCCCAACTTTTTAAAGATACTAAGACTTATTCATCTGTTCAGATAAAAAGAATTGTGAGGTGTTGTTCTTGGAGTCTCAAACAGATCCGAAAGCAAAAAATACAGGTCGTGTGGTCGCTGTCGACGGCAGTGTAATCGACGCGGTCTTCGAGGAAAAGCTTCCAGCCCTTTACAACCTGCTAAAGATCGAAGCCGAGGAGAATATCTATGTCGAAGTGATCAGCCTTGTGAATTCGCACACTGTTCGGGGAATCGCGCTCACTCCTTTGCAGGGTCTCGAAAGGGACACTGAAATAATCGACAGCGGTTCGCCAATTAAAGTACCTGTCGGTAAAAAGCTGCTGGGTCGGGTTTTCGATGTCTTTGGCAATCCGATCGATAAAAAGGATCCCCCTGAGATAGAAGAACGACGTTCGATTCACGTCCGCCCGATAGCATTGACCGAACGGGAGACCTCGACTGAAATCTTCAAAACCGGTATCAAGGCGATCGATATCCTGGCCCCCCTCCAGAAGGGAAGCAAGGCCGGGCTGTTCGGCGGCGCCGGAGTCGGCAAGACCGTACTGATTATGGAAATGATCCACAATATGGTCGGTAAATACGAAGGTGTCAGTGTCTTCTGCGGCATCGGCGAAAGGGTGCGTGAAGCTGAAGAATTATATCGCGAGATTCGCGAAAGCGGTGTTCTGGAGAATTCGCTTTTGATCTACGGCCAGATGAACGAACAGCCGGGAGCGAGGTTTCGAGTCGGTCACAGCGCCCTGACGATGGCTGAATACTTCCGCGACGACGCCAACCAGGATGTTCTGCTTTTAATCGATAACATCTTTCGTTTTATCCAGGCCGGAGCCGAGGTTTCCGGTTTGATGGGCCGGCTTCCCTCACGGGTCGGCTATCAGCCCACAATGGGTACCGAGCTGGCTGAACTCCAGGAGCGAATCTGCAGTACTCGTAAGGCCGCCATCACCTCGATTCAGGCGATCTATGTTCCAGCGGATGATTTCACCGATCCAGCCGCGGTTCATGCTTTCAATCATCTCTCGTCTTCGATCGTGCTCTCGCGCAAACGTGCCAGCCAGGGGCTTTATCCGGCTATTGATCCTTTGCGTTCTTACTCCAAGCTGTTAGTGCCCCACGTGGTGGGAGAGAAGCACTATTCGATTGCCCAGGAAGTTAGAAAGACGTTGTCGGAGTATGAGGAACTCAAGGATATCATTGCAATGCTGGGGATGGAGGAACTCTCCCAGGAAGATCAGCGCACCGTTCATCGGGCACGCAAGCTGGAACGCTTTCTGACACAGCCCTTTTTCGTGACCGAGCAATTTACAGACAAAAAAGGCAAGATGGTCGATCTCGAAGACGCTCTCGAGGGTTGCCGGCGGATTCTGGATGATGAATTCGAGGAATTCAGCGAAGGTGACTTTTATATGGTCGGTTCACTCGACGATCTCAAGTCCAGAAAACAGACTTCAAAATCTAAACAATCTGAAACAGAAGAGGAAGCTTGAAATGAGGCTTAAAGTTTTAGTGCCGCATAAGGTTTTCTTCAATACTGAAGTTGACAACGTCAGTGCCGAGGGGATGGAAGGTTCATTCAGCCTGAGGCCGAATCATATCGACTATGTCTCCGCGCTTACTGCCGGAATTTTGACATATAAAATAGATAATGAAGACAGGTATATGGCACACGACGAGGGAATCCTGGTCAAAAATGGCGATCAGGTTATGATATCCACTTATAAAGCGATTAAAGACCGGCCACTGGGTGAACTCCAGAAAGCAATTGAAAAGGAGATAAAAGAGTTAAGCGACCAGGAAAAAAAGGCGCGTTCTTCGCTGGCGATGCTGGAAGGCAGTATCATCCGCAAATACACCGAACAGACTCACATGGAATGATGAATTTGACCTATGGAAGATAAATTCGGCAAAAAAATCGGAGAAAAGGAACAGCGTAAACTTAAAGCCAAACGCGATAAAAACAGATCCGGCCTGTGGTTCGGGTTGGGGATGTTCGGGTTGGTCGGATGGTCGGTGGCGATACCGACATTGATCTGCTTGGCGATCGGTATCTGGCTCGATTCAAAGAATCCGGGAAGTATCTCCTGGACATTGACATTTCTGGTGGTCGGAGTAATTCTCGGTTCACTCAACGCCTGGTACTGGGTCAAACGGGAGAGCAGTCGTGAATAACGCATCACATTTCATGATTCTGACACTTGTAATCGGGCTGGTTCTTCTGGCAGTAAGGCTTTTCGGATCTTATCTCAGGCGGATCGGGCTTCCCGCCATGGTTGCCTTTATCCTGCTGGGAATCATTTTGCGGGCAAGCGATTCACATTTTGAATGGATGACGACCGCCGGGGAAGATGTCTTCGAGTTTTTAGCCAAACTGGGATTGGTTATGCTGTTGTTTCGAATCGGCTTGGAAAGTGATATCAAGATGTTGTTTAAGAGACTTCGCAGAGCTTCATTGATCTGGCTGGGAAATATCCTGATAAGTTTTGCCGTCGGTTATGCCACGGCCTATTATCTGCTCGGTTTCGATTTGGTTCCAAGCCTGTTTACCGGATCAGCTCTGCTGGCTACTTCGGTCGGAGTTTCGATCGGCATATGGAAGGAAGCCGGTCAACTCAAGTCACGACTGGGTGAAATCTTAACAGATGTTGCTGAGCTGGATGATATCACAGGTATTATCGTGATCGCAGTTTTATTTTCGATCGTACCGCTCTTGAGGGAACAGACCTCATCAGGCACATTGCTGATGCAGGTCCTGCAGGAAAGCGGAATGATTCTGCTTAAGCTGATTTTATTCGGTGGAATCTGCCTTTTGTTCTCTATTTACCTGGAAGAACGACTGGTGCGCTTTTTCAAAAACCTGCAGGAAGAATCCGAACCGATTATCGTTATCGCCGGATTCGGTATAGTTCTGGCCTCGCTGGCCGGGCTGATGGGATTTTCTTTGGCGATTGGAGCGTTTTTTGCCGGAGCGGCTTTCGCCCGCGATCCGGAACATGTCAAAATCGATGCCTCCTTTTCATCGCTGTATTCATTTCTGAGCCCGTTTTTTTTCATCGGAATCGGTCTCAAAGTCAGTCTGATATCGGCAACCGCCGCAATCGGAGTTGGCGCCGTACTGACAGTGGCCGCGGTAATCGGCAAGATTGTCGGCACCAGCACAATAGCGATCTTCAGCGAGGGCCTGGGCGGTTCTGCTATACTGGGAATCAGCATGATTCCCCGTGCTGAAATCGCCTTGATAATTATGCAGAAGGGTCTCGCCCTGGGAAGCTGGGCAGTATCATCGAAACTGTTTTCCGCGATGGTGTTCGTCTCTGCTGTAACCTGCATAATGACTCCTCTGGTGGTGAGGGCGATGCTCAACAGATGGCCTCAAGCACGGACAGGGAAAGCAAACTCATGAGCATAATCATTAAGTTGTTGATCGGGCTGGTTGCCGGTCTGCTGATCGGAATCTTTAACTACAATTTGCTCTGGCTGACTGTCAGATATATTACCCAAAGCAATCGTCGGGTTGTGATCATGATCGTCAGCTTCTTTCTGCGTATGGCTGTAGTGTTGGGAGTTTTCTATTTACTGGCGATTCGAACAGGCTGGATTTCGGTTCTGGCCGGTTTGGTCGGGATGATTCTGATGCGTACGCTTCTGATTAAAAAGTATAGTCCGAAAAGCGAACGGCATTCTCTGTGAAAGGCGGATGAGTATGAACATCAGTCCTGATTCTATCATCTACTGGGAATGGGATTTCTTCAAGGTCAGCGCCACTATCCTGTTTACCTGGGTGGTGATGGCGATTCTGGTCCTGATTTCATTTCTGGTAACCAGGAATATCAAGAGCGGTCTCGAGATGTCGCGCTGGCAGAGTTTCCTGGAGACTCTGGTCGGCTATATTCGCAATCAGATTCGTGAGATAGTGCGCGGAGATCCCAAGATCTATCTGCCGTTTCTGGGAAGTTTGTTTATGTTCATCTCGCTTTCGAATCTTTTGGCTTTCGTGCCGGGATATCATCCCCCCACAGGCTCGATCTATACCACCGGAGCTCTGGCTTTATGTGTTTTTTTCGCGGTCCCGATATTCGGTATCGCCCGTGCCGGAGTGGGTGGATATTTGAAACATTATATTTCGCCGACTCCTATCATGTTTCCGTTTCTGGTGATCTCGGAGTTTTCGCGGACTCTTGCCCTGGCGGTGCGTCTGTTCGGCAATGTCCTGAGCGGGACTATGATCGCCGCGATCCTTTTGGCGGTAGCGCCTTTTTTCGTGCCGGTGGTGATGCAGGCTTTAAGTCTTCTGATCGGCCAGATTCATGCCTACATCTTCGCGGTTCTGGCGGCGGTCTACATCGGCTCAGCGGCGCGGGCTCGTTCGGAAGAGGAGCATGAAAGCGGTAAAGAAGATGATAAAGATAAAGAAGGGAGAGATGGTGAAAGTGATGAATCCGAAAAATGATCTGATAACGATATACAATTCAATGAATATAGAAGAGGAGGACAACTGATGGACAGCGTAACATTAATCGGAGCGGCTTCGGTTCTGGCCTCCGGGCTGGCGATTTCTATCGGTTCGATCGGTCCCGCTCTGGGTGAGGGTCGCGCGCTGGCGAGGGCGTTGGATTCAATGGCGCAACAGCCGGATGAATCCAGCAATATCACCCGGACCCTGTTTGTCGGCATGGCCATGATAGAATCGACAGCGATTTACTGCTTCGTGATCGCCATCATCCTGATTTTTGCCAACCCGTTCTGGAATCATGTAACCGCGCAGGCGGGAGGTCAATAGAAATGCAAATTGACTGGTTTACATTGATCGCGCAGATCGTAAACTTTCTGATTCTGGTCTGGCTCTTGAAGCATTTTCTCTACGATCGGATCGTCAAGGCGATGGACAAGCGTCGTGAGAAAATCGCCGCAAAAATAAATGAAGCCGACGACACGAAGTCGGAAGCGGAAAAACTTCGCTCCGAATATCAGGATAAGCTTTCTGACCTGGAAGACAAACAAGATGAGATCATATCCGAGGCCAGAGAGAAAGCCGAAGAAAAACGCAAAGAGATGACGCGCCAGGCCAGAGAAGAGATCGAAAAAATGCGCCAAAGCTGGAAGGAAGCGCTCGAAAACGAAAAACAATCAGTCGTAGAAGAGCTTCGTCGCAACGCCGCGCGCCAGGTTTTCGGTATCTCGCGCAAGGTGCTGAATGAATTGGCGGATGTCGAGATCGAGGAGAGGATCGTGGAAAGATTTCTGGATCGTTTCTCCGAGCTCAGCCAGAAAGATATGGATAAGCTGAAAGCGACCGCGAAAAGCAAAGACAGCGACGTCAGAATTGACTCAGCCTTCGAGATCTCCGGCAAAAATCGCGAGAAACTGACCAAAAGGCTCAAACAGGTCTTAGACGGAATCAAAGATATTGACTATCAAACTGATAGCGACCTTCTGGGCGGTGTGGTTCTTGAAGCGGGTGGTCAGAGAGTCGAATGGAATATCGCTGACTACCTGGAAAATCTCGAAAACGATTTCAAAAACCGTCTTTCTAACTTGAAAAGCGAAACAGCAGAAGCGGAAAATCAAACAGATAGCGAACGGAAATCTGAAAGCGAAGAAAAGTAACATTATGAGTTACAAAACTAAAGATCTGAGGACTCTTCTGGACGACACCCTGAAGGTGATAGAAGAATCCAGAGAGGATTACATTCATGAGCTCCGGCTATACGAAAGCGGCCGCGCGATCTCGGTCACTTCCAGTATCGCCTGGATCAAAGGGTTGCAGGGTGCCGGATATCAGGAGCTTCTGCGTTTTGCGGGTGATTTACGCGGTATGGTCTTCAACCTCCGGCCGAAAAGGCTGGGAGTCGTGCTTTTGGATAAAGGGGCTGAAATCCCGGTCGGGAGCGAGGTTCGTCGCACACGCAGTGTGGTCGATGTGCCGGTCGGCGAAGCGCTTCTGGGCCGGGTTGTCGACGCGGTCGGTCGTCCCCAGGATGGACAGGGGCAGATTCGTTCTGATGAGAGACTGCCAATCGAAAGGGAAGCGCCTCCAATGATCGAACGAGATCCGGTCAAAAAACCGCTTCAGACCGGCGTCAAGGCTGTCGATACGCTGATACCGATCGGACGGGGGCAACGCGAATTGATACTGGGCGACCGCAAAACCGGCAAGACCGCGATTGCAGTCGACACGATCATAAATCAACGTGGCCGGAACGTGGCCTGCATTTACTGCGCGATCGGCAAAAAAAGCTCCGATATCGCTTCGGTCATCGACGATTTAAAAGAATATGATGCTCTCGATTATACCACCGTAGTTGCCACATCGGGCGAGGATCCGCCTGGATTGAAATTCGTTGCGCCATACGCCGCCTGTTCGATGGGCGAATATTTCCGAGATCGTGGTCAGGACGCTTTGGTGATTTATGACGATCTGACGCTGCATGCCAGAGCCTACCGCGAACTCTCGCTTTTGTTGAGACGTCCTCCTGCGCGCGAGGCGTATCCGGGTGATATTTTCTATATTCATTCCCGTCTGCTGGAGCGAGCCACTCATTTGAATAAAGAACTCGGCGGCGGTTCGCTGACCGCTCTGCCGATAATCGAGACTCAGGCACAAAACATTTCGGCCTATATCCCGACCAACCTGATCTCGATTACCGACGGACAGATATATCTCTCGCCCAAGCTCAATCGCCAGGGGATTCTGCCGGCTATTGATGTGGGCAAATCGGTTTCCCGTGTGGGCGGCAAGACCCAGCTTCCAGCTTACCGCGGACTGGCCGGCGATCTGAAGCTGGCTTACTCGCAGTTCGAAGAACTGGAAACATTTTCACGTTTCAGCACCCGGCTGGATGAAGAGACCCGCGCCAAGCTGAAACGGGGCGAACAGGTCCGCGAAGCGCTCAAACAGCCCCAGTATCAGCCGATCAGTGTGCCCGAACAGATCGCTGTCCTGGTGGCCGTCAACCGTGGCCTCTTTGACAGAATCGATACCGATCAGGTCACCGAGGCTTCGCAAAAAGTACGCAGGGTGATGACGGACAAAGTGGAAAAAATATCCGCTAAAATCCAAGAAGGTGAAAAGCTCTCTGACGACGATCTGGATAAATTGGAAACATTGTTTAAGCAAGCCCTCGATCTGAAGGATTCAGATGCTGACTCTTGAAGCTCTGCAACACAAAATCTCAAGCGGTGAAGACCTCTTATCAGTAGTCAAGACCATGAAGGCGATGGCGGCAGTCAGTATTCGTCAGTATGAAAAGGCGGTCGAATCAGCAGAGGCCTACTTTGATACGGTAGAACTTGGATTTCGGGCGCTCTTTCGTCGGGGTCGAAATATCGGCGACCTGATTGCTGGTTACCAGAAGACCGAGACAACGATAGTCCTCGCGGTCGGTTCGGATCAGGGGATGTGCGGTCAGTTCAATGAGAGGATTTTTGGCCTGATGGAAAACGGCTTGAATGAATTGGAAAACGAAAATCAAAACCTCAGAGTTCTGGCGATTGGTGCCAAGCTGAGCGGTTTGATATCGAGTTCTGATACTGAATTAAAACAAACATTCCGCGCCCCCGCTTCGATTCGCACTGTATCCAGCACGGTCGAGGAAATCCTGTTTTATCTGAGTCAGGTCGGCAGCGAGGTGGGCATTTTCAGCCTGCATCTCTACTACAATGCCAAAAGTTCCGGTTCCAGCTATGAGCCGCTTCATATCATGCTTCTGCCTTTCGGTCTAAACTATGCGGAAAATTTGAGAGAGAAAGGCTGGCAGAGCGACCAGATTCCTTCTTTTCGGATTTCAAGTCGTCAATTGTTGTCGTCACTGACTCGGCAGTATATGTTCGCCGGTCTCTACCGTGCCCTGGCGGAATCACTGGCCAGCGAAAACGCCAGCCGACTGGCGG
Organism: Candidatus Zixiibacteriota bacterium; assembly: GCA_014728145.1. Taxonomy (NCBI): domain Bacteria; kingdom Pseudomonadati; phylum Candidatus Zixiibacteriota; species Candidatus Zixiibacteriota bacterium. Next base: position 21,889 of record WJMC01000038.1, read on the forward strand.
CAATGCAGGCGGCCGAGAAAAACATCGAGGAGCGACTAAAGCAGTATACCACCGAATACCACCACCAGAGACAGGAAAGCATTACCTCTGAGCTTCTGGATATGGTGGCCGGATTCGAAGCCCTGACCGGTGATGACGAAGATGAAGAGGAGGATAGTGATGAAGACAGCGTTTCTGGAATGTGAAGAATGGGAAAAGCAAATCATACAGGATCTTTTAAAAATTGACCATATCAAATTCTCCGAAAAGGAATTATCGGCTGAAAATGTTGAAAATTATGCCGACTTCGAGATAATTTCAACTTTCATCTATTCAGATCTCGACCTGAAGGTGCTTGAGAAACTGGATAATCTAAAGATGATCGCCACCCGTTCGACCGGATTCGACCATATCGATATGGATTACTGCAAAGAAAATGATATCATTGTCTCCAACGTCCCCACTTACGGCTCGCGGACTGTGGCTGAACATGTCTTCGGACTTTTATTGACGATCAGTCATAACCTGACTGAAGCGATCGATCGCACCCGCAAGGGTGATTTCTCGCAGGAAGGCCTTTCAGGATTCGATCTTCACGGAAAAATCCTGGGGATAATCGGTACCGGAAAGATTGGTCGTCGCGCGATTGAAATCGCCCGGGGGTTTGCTATGCAGGTTCTGGCTTTCGATGTGAAACCGGATGAGGAACTGGCCGATAAATTCGGTTTCGAGTATGTCGATTTCGACCAGCTTTTGGAAGAATCGGATGTGATCAGTTTGCATGTGCCTGCCAACAAAAAGACCCGGCATATGATAGCGAAAGATCAGTTCGAGAAGATGAAAGCGGGAGTGGTTCTGATCAATACCTCGCGCGGTTCGGTGATCGATGTCGAGGCTCTGGTCAATGCCCTGGGAAGCGGAAAAGTTCGAGCGGCAGGTCTGGATGTGTTACCCGAAGAGCCTGTAATTCGCGAGGAGGCCGAGCTTCTGCGCAGTGTTTTCCGTCGTGAACACGACCTGGAGACTCTTCTGGCCAATCATATCCTGCTCAGGCTTCGCAATGTCGTAGTCACTCCCCACAGCGCTTTCAATACCAGAGAAGCGGTAACCCGGATTCTGAAAACCTCGGCTGAAAATATACGCTCATTCATGGAAGGCAAACCACAAAATGAAGTCAGCGGTTAAATGTTGAACCACTGATTCTGCAGACAACTAACTATTACTTAACGTAATAATCTTACGTACTTTATTTACGTATTCTTTATGCAATTAACTCGTATTGAACAATCAACTACCTGTAGCCATATTTAAGTTGAATCTGATAGTGAACTCTGACTTTGCAAACACTCAAAAGGAAGGAGTGATCGCAAATGCCTCGAGTAGACGAAGAAATCAAAAAGGATGTAGTTGATCAGTTGTATTGGGATGACCGCGTGGATGCTTCTGACATCAAAGTTAAAGTTGATTCGGGCGAAGTCGAACTCTCGGGTACAGTCCCGTATTATTCGACACGGCGGGTTGCCCAGAATGACAGCTGGAATGTTCTCGGAGTGAGAGCCCTTGAAAACCGGCTGAGAGTCGATTACCCGGAAACGGTTCCGGTACCTTCAGATGCGGAAATACAGGCTAATCTGATCGATCTTTTCAGACTCGATCCGGAGTTGGATCATTCGAAAATAACACCGACGGTTGAATCCGGAAGAGTCCGGCTGGAAGGTGAAGTAAATAAACTCTGGAAAAAAGCCTGGGTAGAAAATCTGGTTGAAGGTGCCTACGGCGTTACTGAGATAGATAACCGGATAACTGTGGTCCCGACCGAAAGCTTAGTTGATACCGCTATCGCGGAAGATCTGCAGGCGGCCCTGCGTCGAAATATCTATGTCGCAGAAGAAGAGATCGATATTAAAGTGCAGGATGGTGTGGTGACTATTCTTGGCACGGTCGACGATTGGATTTCCGCACGTGCTGCTTATAATACTGCTCTCTACACTGCTGGTGCGACCGATGTCATCAACAAAATGGTAATAGCGAAGAAGTAAGCTGATTCGCAGTTGAAATGACTTTCCGGTGGTCCAATCTAAAAACGCATGCTACCTGTTTTACAGTACTGGAGGATTTAACAGGATGAACACAAGCTGTTTTAATCGTCCCTTTTCCATATTCGTAATGACACTATTTCTCGTTTTTGCAGATGCGTTCATGCCGGATTTGTCTGCACAGTATTTCGGTCGCAACAAAGTGCAGTACGAAGATTTTGATTTCAATATAATCGAAACCGACAATTTTAAGATTTATCATTATGCTGAAGAGGGACAGGCGGCTGAGGACGCGTCGTATATGGCCGAACGCTGGTACCGACGTTTTTCAAGACTCTTCAATCACGAGATAAAAAACAAACAGCCTTTGATCCTGTATGCCAATCATGCTGATTTTAAGCAGACAAATGTCATCCAGGGACTGATCAATCAATCAGTCGGTGGTGTGACTGAAGGCCTGCGTCAACGCGTAGTGATCCCCATGACTGGTGTTTACAGTGAGGACAATCATGTTCTCGGCCATGAACTGGCCCATGCGTTTCAGTACGATATCGCCAAAGAGCTGGGTGTCAGGCTCTCCAGAATGGGACGACTGCCACTATTCTTCATTGAAGGCACATCGGAATACCTGTCGATCGGTCGCGGGGATGTGCTTACCTCAATGTGGATGCGTGACGCGGTTATTCATGATGATCTGCCGGGAATCGAAGAGCTCTCCTGGAATCGGCGTTACTTCCCATACCGCTGGGGACACGCTTTTATGGCCTATGTCGCGGGGCGTCTTGGGGATGATGTCGTATTCGACCTGTATGCGGGTACTCTTAAGAATAGCTGGACCAAAGCTCTTGAAACAGTCCTGGGCGACAGCCTCAAGGCGGTTTCAGATGATTGGAGACGGACAATTCGCGATGAGTATCTTCCCCAGGTAAAAAACCGAACCCATCCGGACAGCCTCGGCAAAAAGGTCATTTCCGGTCAGGAAGGGATGAATCTGGCTCCGTCAATAAGTCCCGATGGGCGCTATCTGGCATTTGTATCGAACCGTGAATTGTTTACGCTGAACCTGTATCTGGCCGACGCCAATAGCGGTGAAATTTTGGATGAGCTGGTCAGCTCAAATACCGATGCCCATTTCGATGCCCTCCGATTTACGAACTCTTCGGGGGGATGGTCGCCGGATTCGAAAAAAATCGCTTTTGTTGTATTTAAAGATGGCGACAATGCCGTTGCTGTTCTCGATGTAAAATCACGAGATGTGGAAAAAGTGATTCCATTTGAACAGGTCGATAACTTAAATGATCTGGCATTTTCTCCCGATGGTAGTAAAATTGCAATAACTGGTACCAGCGGAGGTATCAGCGACCTGTACATTTACGATTTCCAAACAGAGACGATTGAACAATTAACTGATGATCGCTATGCAGAAATACAGCCCGACTGGTCGCCCGATGGCAAAACCATCGCTTTCGCCACTGATCGCGGAAAAGGAACAGATTTTGAAAGGCTCGTTTTCGAGCGTATGAATATCGGCCTGTTGAACCTGGCCGAGAATGACGTTGAATTGCTGCTGATTTCACCCGATGCCAAGCATATTGAACCGCAGTTTTCCGCCGATGGTGAAAGCTTGTACTTTGTTTCCGATCCCGATGGCTTTTCCAATTTGTATCGTTACTCATTCTCGGAACAGAGCTACTATAAGCTGACTGATGTGGCTACCGGTATTTCCGGTCTGACCGAGCTTTCACCTACCATGTCGATTGCTCCCGGTGATAATTTAGCGGCCTTTACGGTCTTCAGCAAAATGGAATACGGGATCCATACGCTAGATTTGAACCAGGTTAATGAACTGCCCTATTCCGGGGAAGCTGACGCGCTGGCAAACAATTCAAACCTGCCTCCAGCTGTTTATGAGAGTTTCGTGAATAGCTATATTCTGGCCGAAAACACCCGCCGTCCGGAACTGTCGAAATTCTACCGCAATGAGTATTCGCCCTCGCTGGATCTAATCTACGCCGGAAGATCAATGCTTGGTGTGGCAGTAGATCGCTATGGCGCTTCGCTGGGCGGGGCAGTCAATCTTCTCTACAGCGATATGCTCGGCAATCATCTTTTAAATGTTACTGCGCAGATTAACGGCGGACTTAAGGACCTGGGTGGGCAGGTTCTATACATAAATCGCGATAACCGTATAAACTGGGGCGCTATGATCGGGCATATACCGTATCAGACAGCCCGCATGTTTACCGGTTATGATACAGTCACGGTCAATGGCGATCAGGTCATTGCTCGTGAGTATGAACTTGTACGCGAAAGAGTCTTTAGTGAAAGAGCTTCGCTCATGGCCGAGTATCCACTCAGCCAGAATCGCAGATTTGAAGTCTCGAGCGGATATAATCATATCAGTTATGACCGTGAGGTCGACCGGGTCTTTGTTGCCGGAGGAATTGTAGTTGACCGGGAAGAGGAGGATCTGGAAGGTCCCGCTCAACTGAATCTGTGGCAGAGCTCTCTGGCCTATGTCGGCGACTATTCATTTTTCGGGTTTACCTCGCCGGTGGCTGGAAAGCGTTTTCGTTTTGAAGTCGAGCCGACCCTGGGTTCGCTTCGGTATCTGACTCTGCTTTTGGATTATCGCCATTATTTCCATTTCCGACCGGCAACCCTTGCTTTTCGCGCAGTTCATCTGGGGCGCTACCTGGAGGACTCTGAAAGTGACCGTCTTTCCGAGTTGTATCTCGGTAATGAGACGATGGTGCGTGGCTACAGCCTGGGATCGTTCGATTTATCGGAATGTACCGATTTCAATGAAGAACAAGGATGTGTTGAAGTTGACCGCCTGATCGGATCGAGGCTGGCAGTTTTCAATGCTGAATTGCGTCTGCCTCTTTTGGGCAACAGCCAGTACGGGTTGATAAATTTTCCGACACTTCCGACCGAGCTCAGTTTCTTTTTCGATGGTGGTCTGGCATGGAAAAAAGGTCAGCATCCAAAGCTGGACTGGTCTAATGAATCGGAGCGCAGAGTACCTGTCTTTAGTGCCGGCGTGTCGGCCCGGGTAAACCTCTTTGGTTATCTCGTCAGCCAGTTTTACCTGGCAGTGCCGTTTCAAAGACCAAATACTGATACGCAATTCGGTTTCGTGATCGCGCCGGGCTGGTAATTATCGAAAGTTAACAGGTTGTTGATAAATTTAAGTAGAAGGAGTCTGATCATGAAAGGGCTCGATAAGAAAATAAAGAAAAAAATCATCGACCGTCTCTATGCTGACGACAGGCTGGATGCCACCAAAATTAATGTTGAAGTAGAAGGTTCGCGTGTGATTTTCAACGGCCAGGTCGAGACTGATATTGCCAGACAACTGGTTTCAGAAATCGCGCTTGAGATCGAGAACATTAAATCAGTCGACAATCGCCTGGATATACGTTTTGCGACCGCTCAGCCAGCCGAGGTAAAATTTAACAGCCAACACGATCTCGGAATAGACCATCCCAGCCTGTTTGATATTTCCGACCGTATCGGTTCGAGGCCTTCAACTTTCGTAGCCGACAGCATCATCGCCGAGAGTGTTCGCGTAGCGCTGGATCGAAGCATGTATGTCGATGCTGATATGATCGATGTCAAGGTGTTGGATGGTATGGTGGTGCTGAGAGGAGAAGTCGCAAATATGATGGCTGTAAAGGCTGCCCTCGAAATCGCCATGTACACTGAAGGTGTCCTGAACGTGCGCAGTAATCTCATTATTAATACGGACCAATAAATACTGCCAGGAGAGTGATAAGATTGTTCGATAAGGGAATTCATCTGTTTACATTGTTTGGCTTTGAAGTCAGGTTAAACTGGACCTGGTTGATTTTAGCCGTACTGATAACATGGTCACTGGCGACCGGTTTTTTTCCAGCTTACAGCCCTGATATGCAAACTTCTACATATTGGTGGATGGGGGTAGTCGGGACGATCGGATTGTTTTTCTCGATCGTGTTCCATGAGTTGTCTCATTCGCTGGTGGCTCGACGCTATGGAATTCCGATGCACGGGATAACGTTGTTCGTATTCGGAGGGATGGCTCAGATGCATCAAGAGCCACATAATCCAAAATCGGAAATCCTGATGTCTCTGGCGGGTCCGATTGCCAGCATTGTTATTGGATTAATGTTTCTGGGAGTAAACTATATTGGTGGTCAGGCTCTTGGTCAAACCGCTGTGGGCGTTGTGATAGGTTACCTGGGTATTATCAATTTGATTCTGGCCGCTTTCAACCTTATTCCCGCTTTTCCACTCGACGGCGGAAGAATTCTGCGATCTGTGCTCTGGGCGCGCGGCAAAGATTTGCGTAGAGCGACCCGGATTTCCTCCAGAATCGGATCTGGATTCGGGATATTTTTGATCGTTATGGGTGTTCTGGATTTTATTGGCGGTAACTTTATCGGCGGAGTCTGGTTGGCATTGATTGGGATGTTTTTGCGCAGTATCTCGAAGAACTCGTACCAGCAGTTGCTTATGCGCAAAGCGCTCGAGGGTGAACCGATCAAGCGCTTCATGAAAACCGATCCGGTGACGGTTGAACCTTCCATTACACTCGAGGATCTGGTTGAAAACTATATTTACCGTTACCATCACAAGCTTTACCCGGTCACTCGTAACGGCGAGCTTCTGGGATGTGTCAGCCTTCCGCAGGTCAAACAGTTCTCACGAGAACAATGGGAGAAGCATACGGTCGACGATGTGGTTCGGAAGTGTGACGAAAATAACACCGTTGATGAAAATACAGATTCGGTCAGGATTATGTCGAGGATGCGCAAAAACGGCAATAGCAGGATGATCGTAACCAAAAACGGTCAACTGGCGGGAGTGATTACACTCAAAGACCTGCTGGAATTTCTTTCATTGAAAGTTGATCTGGAGGAGGTCGCTTAAACAAAGCTATGAAACTGAAATTTATTGGCACTCGGGGAAATATTGAAGCAAAAAACAGAAGACACCGCCGTCACAGCTCCCTTCTGGTGAGTTACAACAATCAGAATTTGATGATCGACTGTGGCAAAGACTGGCGGGGAAATTTTCAGAAGTATTCCCCGCAGGCGATTCTGTTAACTCATGCTCATCCTGACCATGCTTTCGGTTTGAAGGATGGTGCGCCCTGCCCGGTCTACGCTACGTCTACAAGCTGGAAGAAACTGGACGATCTTGAAATAGATGATAAACGCAAACTGAGTACTGATAAAAAGCACACGGTGAAAGGGATCGAGGTGAAAGCCTGCACGGTCGAGCATTCTTTAAAAGCTCCGGCTGTCGGTTTTCGAATGAAAGCGGGACGACATCAGATCTTCTACGCTCCTGATCTGGTGTACATCCATGAACGAAGCAGGGCCTTAAAAGGTGTGGATGTGTATATCGGTGATGGAGCCACGATCGACCGCTCTTTTGTGCGTAAACGCGGTGATTACCTGATCGGCCATGCGCCTGTGCGGACACAGCTTACCTGGTGTCAGAAAGAGAACGTCGATTTTGCATTGATCACTCATTGCGGTTCGCAGATCGTCGAAAGCGATGAGCGCAAGCTGGGCGCAAAATTGCGCCGGATGGCCGGGGAACGCGGTGTCTCAGTCAAGATCGCTTATGATGGCATGGAAACCGTGCTGAGTTAACACAATTGATTTGAGGTGATTTAAATGCCGGAGCTTCCGGATGTTGAGGTTTTCAGGAGATATTTCAACCAGACAGCTTTGAATAAGAATGTCAAAGACTTACCTGTAGTCGAAGATGATTTGCTCGATAATACTTCACCACGAAGTATCAAACGAAATTTAGAGAAACAAGCTTTTGAATCGACCGAAAGGCATGGGAAATACCTGTTTGCGCATACTGACAACGACAGGACACTAGTTTTGCATTTCGGTATGACCGGTTTTTTGAAGTATTTTAAAAACAAAGATGAGCAACCGGAGCATACCCGTTTGATGATAGATTTCGAAAATGGTTATCATCTGGCATACGACAGCCAAAGGAAACTTGGCCTGGTGGGATTGACTGCCGACGTCGACAAGTTTGCCATAGAGAAAGAACTCGGTAGAGACGCATTCGATCCTGCTTTGGACTTCAACAGCTTTCGTGATATCCTATCTGAAAAACGCGGGATGCTCAAATCAGCATTGATGGATCAGAAGACTATTGCAGGTATCGGCAATATATACTCCGATGAGATTTTCTTCGATGCCGGTCTTCATCCGGCCCGGAAAGTAGAGGAACTCTCGGACAACCAGCTTCAGAGTTTGTATTCATCATTACGAAAGGTCCTTAAAAAGGCGATCGAGGCAAAAGCTGATCCTGACAGGATGCCGCGCACATGGCTTCTACCAAACCGCGCAGAAGGGAGGAAGTGTCCGCGCTGCGATGGTGAAATAGCAACTGCTAAGATCGCCGGCAGGACATCGTATTTGTGCTTAAACCATCAGAAAACGAGTAGCTGAATCCAAGCAATTTAACTATGAGGAGGATATAATATGCAGATTCCTCTGGAACTGTCCTTTAGAGACGTTAACAAGACGGCCGAACTCGAGGATCTGATAAACGACAAAGTCGATGATCTCGAAAAAGTTTTTGACAATATAATCAGTTGCCGGATGGCGGTCGAGAAGCCCCAGGAACATCAGTCTTCCGGCAGTCCATACCGAGTCAGGATCAATGTTCGTGTTCCGCCCGGGAAAGAAATTGTGGTCACCAAAAACCCGGGCGATGGAGAAATGCACGATCCCCTCGAAGCTATAATCAGGGACGCTTTCGCGACCGCCACGCGGGAATTGCGTGAACTTGGCAACAGGCTGAACCAGGAGGTTAAACAGCACCCGGAACAGGAAAATGCCGCAATTGTGGAGGAGATCAATTACGAGGATGGTTTCGGGTTTTTACGCAGTTTGGAAGGACGCAGGATCTACTTTCATGCCAATAGTGTGCTGAACAATGATTTCAAGCGGGTTGAGGTCGGCACCGGGGTGCGCTTCGTCAGCGAGATGGGCGAGGATGGCCTGCAGGCCTCCACAGTCCAGATCGTCGATAAGCCCGGAGGCAGTCTTCCAAAATCAGACGACCTCGATAAACTTATTGAAAAAGGAAAACCGAGAAAATAATGAAAGGAGCATATGATGGATTACAATGAATTCATTAACAAAATTCAGGCGTCAACGGGAATCGTTGAGGAGAAAGATGCGGTTCGGGCTGCACAGGCCACACTCAATACACTTTCAGAACGTATAACCGGCGATGAAGCTCATGATATGGCTGCCCAGTTGCCCGAACAAATCAAGGAATTCACGAATGTGGACGAATACGCGCAGCGGTTTTCTGCTGATGAATTCTTCGAGAGGGTTTCCAAAAAGGAAGGCACCAACCGCAAGGAAGCTGAGCAGCATTCGCGCGCCGTTATCCATGTAATCAAGGACGCGATCACAGGGGGCGAAATCGATGACCTCAAGGATCAGCTTCCGGAAGATTTCGAGGTGCTGTTCAAGGCTCCGCCTAACGTTTACTGATCAGCAGTCAGGATCGTATACCTCGCTGAGCATAGATACAGAAGCCGGGGTGCAGGTGTCATAAAACTGAAACCATCTTTCTTGAACATGACTTTGTGCATCCCGGTTTCAAAGATGCCGTGGATTCTGTTTTTACACTGAGCGGATACGTTCAATTACCTTCTGTTCTGAACAGGAGGCATCATCGGGAAGCGGTATATTCACAGAACCTGAATTTTTACAATGTGCAGGCTTCCAGTATTGAAGCTTGCAAAAATTTTCAACCTGTAACAAGGAAAAGACCCATGCAGAAAGTGGACCTTCCTGATTATGAATGGCCGGAATTCTTTTTGAATATGGCGACCGTTTATCGCAACCGGATAATGAATATCAAACAGGGAGATAATCGCGATGGCAATTCTGTTCGGATTGAAAATGTCGCATTGAAAAACATCGTGATGAGCGATGATGGTACTCGTTGTCTCCAGATGCAAACTGTCGATTCCGCTGGAAAACACCTGACACATACGATCGATTCACCGCTCAGAATTATGATGATAAACAAATCCAATGGCCTGTTTCCGGACTTTGAAATTGCCTCTACAAGCGGGTTGACCACAACAATTAAATTCAAATAAGCAGCCATGGAGAAGCGCGGTGAAGTTCATATCGGTACCTCGGGATGGAACTACAAGCATTGGAGAGAAGTTTTCTATCCCAAAGATCTTGATCCAAAAGGATGGCTGGAATATTATGCTGAAAAGCTGAACGATGTCGAATTGAACAACACCTTTTATCAATTACCAGCTAAACGTTCATTCGAGCAATGGAAAAATACAGTGCCCTGTGAATTCAGCTTCGCAGTCAAGGGCAGCCGCTTTATCACCCATATGAAAAAACTCAAAGATCCAAAGCAGTCCACACAGAAGTTATTCGAGAGAGTCGAAACCCTGCAGGACAAGCTCGGCCCGATACTTTTCCAACTCCCGCCACGCTTCAAAGCGAATCCCGAAAGGCTGGACAGCTTTTTAAACAGGCTTCCTCGTAACTGTGAATATGCCTTTGAGTTTCGCGATCACAGCTGGTGGAATAACGAGATTTTCGATATCTTAATCGAACATAAGGCCGCGTTTTGCATTTATGACCTGGCCGGCACACTGTCTTCCAAAAAGATTACCTCTCCCCATATGGTATATATACGCCTGCACGGCCCTGGCGATGCCTATGAGGGCCGTTACAGCAAGCATGAACTGGCATCATGGGCTGGAGCGATCAACAGCTGGACTGAAACCGGACGTGATGTCTATGTCTTCTTCGATAACGACCAAGATGGTTACGCGCCCCTGAACGCCATCGAACTGCGCGATATGCTGTCCTGATCAGCAATCGGGCAGGTTGTCGCCATCGGTATCGCAGGGATCGTGGCCGTCGCGAAACACGAAATCAACCAAAAATACCAAGTCCAGCATATTCACTTTTGTGTCGCAGTTGACATCGGCGCTTTCGGGCGGGTCCGGAGCTGGACCACCATTAAACATATAATTCATGACAAAACTCACGTCAGATGCATCGTTGATTCCATCGGCATTAGCGTCGCCGCATCCGCCGGTCACCATGATTAGAACCTCTCCATCGTGCCAGAAACAATCAGGGCTATTGTCGTTAAAAACGCCCCTGACAGCCTTGAGCTCAGAGGTCTGTCCTGAGACAGCTTCTACTGCGGTTGTGAGTTCGATGAAAAACAGGTTACCGGAACCATAAATTTCTTTTTCCGAAGCACAAGCGACTATAACCACGGTATCCAGAATATTGGATGTAAACATAGCGCCGGAGCTGATTGAATTGTGATTGTCGATTCCGACAACTTCCAGCTCCATCGGGTTGTATCTGATTTCGACAGTATATGAATACACCTGATCTGAAAGATCGACATGGTCGACCTCGACCGCCAGCCTGAGAGTATCGCCTTTGTAAATGACGGTGTCGGGCAGGTACGTATTTATCGGTTCTGCCGAAGCTATCGACAACAGCAGTACCGACAAAAACGCGGCCTTGATCAACATACGAAAACTTATACAGTGCTGATATTTCATGCTATTCCCTCCAGTAAAATCATCTCAAAAAGTCCGTAATAAACTAAGTGATGAATCTGCGTCCAAGCTGAAAAAAGATGCAAAAAAACCGTTAAAAGACTGGTGTCGATTTCAGGTTATTATAATTAGCCAGCCCTGTCAAGTAATATTATAGTTAATTTTAATTAAAGATCGTAATTTGCGCACACGAATATCAGCCTCAGCGTTTTTAAGGTTAAAACCGTGGTAGTTATAGGGTATGACAATTAACCTGAGAGGTCATCCGAGTCAGAACTTGTTAAATGCTTTCAGCAATCCAAGATTGAATCACCGTCGGTATCGCAGGGAGGATTGCCGTTGGCAAAAGCGTAATTGACGAGATAGACGACATCGGAGAGATCGACCGAATCATCGCAATTGACATCACCAATCGACATGGGAGACGGTGCCGGCCCGCCGGCAAATGCGAAGTTCACAATGAGAACCGCATCGGTAATGGAAACACTGCCATCCCCGTCGGCATCACCGCAAAGATACATGCGGACGATACCGTTTTGGAATGCAAGCCTGCGGTTGGGTTGGTTCAGAAAACAGCTGTCGGGAGTTCCGATTCCGGGTATACGGTCTTGTTCCGGAAACTGATCGTCATCGGACTCATCCCAGATCAAGCTTTCATCGTAATCATAGATTAGTATATCGACATACAGGGAGTCACCCAGGACAGACGAGAAAGCGTTCGCCCCGCAGTCGACCCAGCTGAATTCAAGCAAGGAGGATTCTCCTGCGTAGGCCGGATCGTCGGTAACTTTGAGACGCAGTTTTACCAGCTCGTATCTGGCAAAATCTGGAGGGCCGTAGCAAAGCGGTGTTCCCGGTTCCAGGGAGTTGGCGATGACGAAGAACTCCACACCGTATGCATGAGGTGTGACAGTAAACTGTTCCCATTCACAGTCCGTCAAAAGCTGTCCGGGAAGCGCTTCAACGAATTCAAAGACTGTGCTGTCGAAGGAGATATGAAAATCGAAACCGCCGATTTGATAGGATGCGTACTCGGTCGTGACTGACACTTCGATCACCTGGTTCAAAAGCGCATCGCCGACCGGCTCAATTTTCAGCAGGGGAATATCCTGGGCGGAAATTCTGGTACCGCAAAAAGTGAAAATGATACAAAAGGCGAGAATAAAAGAAAAAGCGGCATTTCTGAAGGCCGGATTCATCGACACCTCTCTTTTATACGTTATATGAATTCTTGTGGAAGGCCTTAGCTTCACTCCTCGCAGGTTATACATTTTTCGGCCTGATAAGTTCAAATTCCGCTCAAGCATTATTCGGAATTCTATGACGGTTAATATTAATACATTTCTTACCGATAAGATATAGTACCCGCCATGATTTGCAAAGGAGTGTCTTATGTCGTCAAATAAGCGCCAGCACGAGCGAGTCAAACCGCTGGATCATTTCCTGGTAATAGATCAACAAACTGGTGATTTCATCGGTCGAGTAGTGAATTTGTCTTCCGGGGGAATAAAACTGATCGGCGCTAATCCGGTTGTGAAAGAAAAGATATATCAATGCCAGATGACTTTACCCCGGGAATTTGAAGGTGAGACGATGATCGAATTCGAGGCCTGCTGTAAATGGTCTGAGAAAAATGAATTTATGAAAATGTATGAGACCGGATTTGAAATCACGAAATGCTCAGAACAGGGAAAAAAGATATTTGCAGAACTGATTGAAAAGTGGTGTGTCGGCAAGACCGGCACGGTTAAAGCATAGCTTGCATATTTTAAATATAAGAAAAAAAAGCCTGCCTCATAACGAGACAGGCTTTTTTTCTATGATGCTGACTTATTTAGCAATCAGGAATACCGTTGCCGTCAGTATCGCAGGGCGGATTGCCGCCGGAGAATGCGTAGTTGATGATATAAACCGCATCGGATACATCGATAACAGAATCGCAGTTGGCATCGGCAGACGCGATCGGATCGGGAGCCGGTCCGCCGGCAAAAGCGTAGTTAATGATATAAACGGCGTCGGAGACATCGACCACACCGTCGCTGTTGGCATCGCCACAGATATAGTTACCGCTACATCCCACGCCCAGTGCACCGATCAGCTCGAAACAGGGTGAGTTGTCAGTCGCGCAGTAGGAAACCTGGTCGATATAGTAATCGCCATTGTCCTTGTCGCAGAAGAGCGGATTTTCAGTCAGGTTGTTGTTGAGGGTGTCGAGCCCGGCGATACAATCGACCCAGTTGCCAAGATTGTTGCCGTAGATATCGGTGCAACTGATATCCGGCTGGCTGGCGCCATCGACACATTCAACTGCCGCGCCCTCAGTCGAAAAGGCCACGATGGTGCGGTTGATATCCGGTTCGGAAGCATCATCCATGGAGATACCGCCACCGGTCGGGGCATCGTTGCCTACGATCGTGCAGTTATTGATTGTCGGCGAGGCATCGATCAGGCCGATACCACCACCGCGTACTGCGTTATTGCCGGCGATCACACATCGTTCGATAGTCGGTGATGAACCATCGCAGAGGATCGCTCCGCCGGTCCTGCGGTTGAGATCATCCGGATTGATCGTACCGAAACCGTTGACGAGTGTGAAGCCCTTCAGGGTTGAGGCCGCGCCTTCACCGTTGACAAAATAAACTGCACTGGCAGTGTCGACTATACCGAGCGAGTCCGAATTGGCGTCGATGATCGTATTGACGATATGATCCTCGTCGCTGTCGAGTTCGTACAGGCTGGCCAGCAGGCAACCGCGTCCATCAAAATTGACGCTCTCATAATAGGTGCCGTCTACCGCATAGATACTGCCACCCTTGGCATCGTCCACAAGACCCAGAGCTTCCTGGATTCTCATCACCGATCCAAACTGCGGGCTGTCATCGTCGACATACAGGACTGCCAGGCTGGGCTGGAATCCCGTTGTACCCGGATCAGTATCGGTATTGCTGCCAATCCAGGGCGTGTAGTCGATGTTGCCATCGATTAAGGCCGCTACCGCTGAAGCCCCGTTGACGCCGTAGCTGTTTGTCGAGCCATCCTGCAGGTTGGCTACCGTCGACGTGATCGCGTAATTATTAGTGGTCAACCTGTTATAATGCATGCTAACATCTGCCGGACCACCGTAGTCATAGACATAGATACCGTAATCCCAGTCGCTGATAGCGCAGTAGCTGATTTCGAGTTCGACCGGATCAGCGGAGGTTGAGAACGCGCCCACGCCCCAGCTGTCGGTAGCCGAGTTGCCGGTGATGACGGAATTAGTAAGACTGACCTGCATGGTTGCCTTATCAGGATTAGCCTGGATGCCAGCGATACCGTCCGGCAGATGTTTCGGCCGGGTTGACTTCACAGTTGAGCCGTTGTAAGCATAGAAACCGTCACCGATCGGATTGGTGATCGTTCCGCCGTCGAAACTGCCTGAGCCGTTGATCCAGTAGACACCGGTCTGGCACTGGTCGATATCGACCGCTGTGGCGTTGACTGTGCCGGACGTACTCACCAAAAATCCGGTCGCAGTCCAGTCGGTGCCGTCATAGGCAATCAGGGAGATGTCGCAGTTATCGACAGTTCCACTTGCGCTGGACGCGATTTCGATACCGTTCTGGGCGATGACATCGGTCAGACCCTTTCCGGTCGCGGTGCAATTCGTAATCACCGCTTCGGAGTACTCGCCCAGTACAGTGATACCGTTTTTCTGGAAGTCGGAGACATCGCAATCAGTCAAAACAGCGGTCTTGACCGGATCTGTATCGTTATAGACCAGAATTGCGAGGCCGTGCTGGGAACCGCTGAAAGGCGTATCCTGGATATTGACGACATCGCAGTCGGCCAACTCTACTTCGGCATTGTAGCAGCCGATACCGGTGAAGCGATAGTTGCCGTTACCCCGGCCGAGACCATCGACCGTAACACCCTCGAGTTCAACCGTGGCATCGTGGATGCAGACGACAGGGAAGTACTCATTACTGCCGTAGGTGAACGAGGTGGTCAATGACGTCGGTGACTGGATAGTCACAAGGGTCGAACCGGCACCGTCGATGATGACGTTTTTGGCTACTTCGACCTGCTGTTCATAGGTGCCCTCGAGGAGGTAAATATAACCGTCTGCACGCACCGCGCTGACCCCATCCGGAAGGTTGTCAAAGGCGTCGTAGCCCCAGACATGACCGTCGTTTGTACCGGTCGGAGTGTAGTCGTCATCAACCCAGACAGTGTCACGTTCGACACCGAACGAACAACTCGAGAGATCCTCGTTGCTCCAGGGCTGGAAGGTTGCGTTGTCGGTGATTTCATTTCCCTGACCGAGCGGGTTGGAAGTCGCATTGTACGGTCCGGTGATATCTCCCCACCAGTTACAGGTGGCATCCCAGACAACTCCGGTGCCGTTGTCGATTCCATAGTCTGCGTTGTTCTTGATTTCGTTGTTATTGACCTGGAAGCTACCGGCAAAACTAC
>WJMC01000039.1 GCA_014728145.1 Candidatus Zixiibacteriota bacterium
GTCCCGACCCAGAATGTCGTATCGACATCCTGGTTAAACATAAGCGAGAGCACCGTAGTGTCCCGGCGAACTTCTGTGGTCGTGTCGATTACCGTAAATTCCACCCAATTATCGCTTCCCCCGGTTCGGCGATAAAAACCGCTCCGGTTGCCGGCCCAGCAAATATTGCGGGTATAGATGACTTCGTAACAGCTGTCATCAACTGCAGTGGACACCCAGCTTTCGCCCTGGTCACGGCTGATCGAAATTGATTCAAAACCTTCCGGAGTTATACGCCAGCTGGCGGCTGACCATTCAAAGGTCGTGTCCACTTCGTTATCGACCGTATCGATCCACAGCGAAGCATCCATATCGACCACTTTACGTCCTGAACGAAAAACAGTGTCCAGCCTGATTAGCTCGGCCTCACGGATATCCTCATACGGGCAATCTAAAATCAAGCGCCAGAAACCATCGCCGGAACCGATAAAAACAAACATCGAATCAGTTTCAGAACAGGAATCGGTCAGCAGTGAATCGGCAATGAAACTGAATGGGTCGACCGAATAAACCTGGTTGAATAACGAATCGCTGGAAGTAAATTGAGAATCGAGGGTCACTTCGTTCCAGTTCTGACCATCATCATCGGAATAGATCAAACCTCCCCGTGAACATGCCGCCCAGATTCTGTAACCGCCTTCGCCGTCGAGGATTCTGGTGACTGATATATCGGTGACTTTATTTCCAATACCGACCGCGGCTGATGGCTCCAAACTGGTCCAGCTTTGGCCCATATCCTCAGAGATCGCCAGCCCGGCAGATGAATCGGATTCGGGATCATAGCCGGCGCAAATAACCTTTCCGTCCCAGGCCTCAACCGCGCTCAGATAGTCCGCAGGCAATCCGTCAGAGACGAAAAATGACCGGTAGCTGACTCCCCGGTCGGGACTGAGGCTGAGCCCCTGGTCGGTGGCAATCCAGGTGTAACCGATACTGTCGTCTGAATCGAAGTATCGACTTATGTCGGTAATATAGTTGGATGCCAGCTTTCCCGGCCTGTCGATAAACTGAAGCTGGTTGATACCGGCCGCAGAACCGCCCCAGACCACAAATGTGTCCTGGTAACCGTCATCCAGATCGACCGAGAAGAAACGATTGTTTAAATAGAAAAATGTGCTGTCATAGAAATCTTTTTCAGCAATCGTATCGACAAACAGGTTCTGCCAGGTATTTCCGGTATCGACCGAGTATATCAATCCGCCATAGAAGCAGGCGGCATAGATAACCGAATCATTGAGATCCATATCGTAGACAATCATACCCGGATCTGTGGTCTGGAAGGGAGTGTCCAGTTCAAAAGTGTTGCCGTTGTCGGCTGTATGGCTGATTCCGGATCCAGCCGGAATCGCCTGACCCTGTGAAACCACGCTGTAGGATGTCGCCACCCAGAGCTGTCCCATCCCGCTGGCCAAAGCGGCGATTTCAGAAGTTGGCAGTCCGTTCGTGGAATCGTAGGAAATCCAGCTCTGGCCGTTGTCATTGGTTCCGGAGAGCCCCTTGGATGTTGCGACCCAGAGATACTCACCGTCGTAGACCACATCTACCCCGCTGTTGGCAAGCTGTCCAATGATCGGATCGTCCATCAACCCGAATGGATCGGCCACGAGTTCGACCAGTATCAGAGGAATCAGTATAATCAAGAGGGATATCCTTTTCATCTAACCTCCTTAAATGAAAATAGCCGAACGTAAAAATCACGTTTCGGCCTCTATACTAAGACAATTATTTCATCGAATATAAATTCGGTTTGAATACCTGTTACTGAATTAAACTGTAATAACTTTCGATACAGGCTCCTTTCGGCGCAAATCTAAACTTTATTTTGTTTTAGTCAAGCGATTTCAGATCCGGCTTTTCAAAAAGCCCCACCTCAGGGTACGGGTTGAAACCACAAGGCTGTTTTTTCCAAATATGTCGCAAACTGCCGAGAGAATCAGTCCTCCAGAAACGATAACATTGGCACGCTCCGGTTCAAATATTATAACCCGCCGGCGGTCGGAAAGTTTCAAAGAGCCCAGGCGGTCTATCATGCGATTGAGTTCGGAGACTTTCAACCTGCGTCCATGAGCGCGTTCCGGGCGATCGTAGGGTTTACCCATCTGGAGACGTTTATAGGCCGAAACCGTTCCTCCGCTGGAAATTAGATCAAAATCACCAAAATCATATCCTTTCAGTTTGGACGACAAAAAGCGCATAATCTCCTGCCTGACAGACATCAGCATCGAGGGTGAGGTAATCCTGTCAGTGCGGAAATCCTCGGTTATCGCTACCGCGCCGATTCGAATGCTTTTGGAATTTATTATCTTGTCACCCTCGGCCAGCACGAATTCGGTCGATGCTCCGCCTATATCGAACAGGATGCGCCTGTCTTTAATCCTGCTTATCCCGGTCACAGCTCCCAGGTATGTCAATTCAGCTTCACGCTTGCCCGAGATCACTTTGACTTTGATGCCTGTACTTTTATGGATTTCTTCTATGACTGACTTTTGATTATCCGCCTGCCTCATCGCCTGGGTCGCCACCGCATGGATTTCATCGACAGCAAATTCTTCCGCTTTTTGCTTGAACTTTTGAAGCGCTGAAACGGCTCGTTTCAGGCTGGCGGTGGAGATTCTGCCTGATTTTTTGAGACCGTCCGCCAGGCGCGGGGTATGCTTGTCCTCGAATATCGGTATGATTCTCCGGGTCTTGGTGACTTTCGCCACCAGAAGTTTGGCTGTGTTGGAACCGAGATCGATGGCCGCAATTGTTTTCATCAATCGACTGCAGATTTTTCGAATCCGAGACCGGTCATCTGACCGACATAGAAATAGTTTTGCTCCACAAACGGCAACCAGACCGGTATAACATTATCGAACTGCAGATGCAACCTGAAAAGGGCCTCCAGGTCGAGATGTTCGATATGGTCTCTTCCTGCCAAAAGCAGGGGCAGTATCATTCTCTCCGCCGCCTGTTTGTTCAATGTCGCCGCCTGCACAGGATAGCTATTCTCTTCGAACTTGTCAAAATCAATTCGATCGATTTTGTGAGAATATGACAGCGCTACACGGGCCGCTCGTTTGAGGTTGCGCAATTCGAAAGCGGGGATGAACAACGTATCAGATTCGAGCTTGAGCGCTCTTTTTAACAGATCATTGTCATCGGATGTGGACAGCTCGAACATCCAGAACGGGAACATCCTGGCCGCGCGGTCAAAACTGATGCGGGGCAGATTTATAGTGATCTGCCTGTACGATTCTCCTCCGGCCTGCCAGGTTCGCCCACAATTCGCGCAGATGAACACCTCGCCGGTTTTCTGCTTGGGCAAATCGAATCCGCAATAGTTGCAACGATGTTTAACCATTTTATATGATGATGCCAGGTTGTCTGTCTGTCGCAATAGATTCGCCTGGCTCATCTCACCTTCACGAATAGCCACCACTCGTTTGGCAACAGAATCAATGATCGCGAAAAAACTTCCTTCGCCGGACTGGTAATTGACCAGCCAGGTCGGCAGATAGACCATATTGACCCGCGGGTAAAGCGCGCGTGTAAAACGGGCCAGAGACCTGTTCCCGGAAATCAATGAGTTGCGGTTGACGGATTTATCATAGCGTTCAAGAGCGTAATTGACATCTCTATCTGCGCCCACAAAGATCTTGTCTTTTGCACGGGAGAAAGACAACGGCGCCAGTTTCAGAACAGAAGTACGCACACCCAGGGAATCGAGCCCGAACCGGTAGTTATCGAATGCCGCCACCGACATATCCCATTTTTTGATCAGCGCTTTCTGGCTCTCGACCAAAGTGATGTGCTCGGAGACCATTGCGGCCCCATCGCCGGTTGAGGTAACATTCACATACTTGCGCTCATTGACCTGCTTGTTAAAATGAAAGATTTTGCCCTGGATGAAGTAAAACGGCAGGTACAGCTGGCAGGTCTCCCCGCGCCTTTTAACCAGCGGACGTTTGTTCTGTTTGAGCTCGCGGTTCAGAAAAAAGAGCGCTTCCCGCTGAGGAAAATTCGCATTGATAACGAAGCTCTGAAGCTGAGCGGGAGGCAAAAGCCTCAGCATCGACCCGCAGTTACCACAGGCCGTAATGATTTCGTCATCGGCAAGCTGAACCGGTCCGCCACAGAACGGGCACTGGTGGGCTACCGTCGAACTGCTTCTATTTGTCGTCGCCGGAGCTGTTGTCAGCGTTGCCATTACCTTTTATCTCCTCACCGCACTCGGTACAGAAACGAGTTCCCGGGGGCAGTTCCTTACCGCAACTCTGGCAGAAGATATTCTGTTGTTCGGCCAGGTTAAAACCGCAGTTGTAACAAAATTTATCCTTACCCGAGACTTTGCGTGAACAGTTCGGACAGCGTTTTTCAACTACAACATGGTAGCCACACTTGAAGCAGTAACGTGAATCGACCGGGATGTCGATCCCGCATTTCGGACATCCCATAGTGGGCACATCAGCCGTTTTCAGATCGACATGCTCGGGGGCAAAAGCCTTGGACATAAACCCCGGAGCCATCATGGCAATTCCGGCCCCCAGTCCCAGACCGGCGCCCTGTTGCGCCGTGTTTCCATCGGTACCGCCGGCAAACGCCTTGGCCATACTGAACTTCAGGTACTCATTGAGATCACCGACAGCCGCCATACCGGAACGCTCATCGATCCGCTTCTGTACTTCCGGGGGAGGGGTGATCGCCGATAGATAGAAGTCCAACAATTCCAATCCATATTTCTCAAATTCGGCACCGATCACTTCCCTGGCCATCTGGGCGTATTCCGAGTACTTCCTGGGAAGGTCAAGTATCGTATCAAGCTTCTCGCCAAACAGGTCATTTAAACGGGCGACTATGATATCGCGCAAAAAATCCTGGATCTGCGGAGTTGAAAACAAAGATTGGCGACCGACCACCGAGTTCAAAAACACGAGCGGTTCGGCAATACGCATCGTGTAGGAACCATAACCGCGCAGGCGGATCAAGCCCAGTTCACTGTCTCGAAATGCGACCGGATCCTTGGTGCCCCATTTCAGGTCGGTAAATATCTTATGATTGATGAAATAGACTTCGCAGCGGAAGATCGACTTGAACCCCCACGGCAATGACAGTATTCGTGTCAGTACCGGGATGTTCAGGGAACTGAGCGTATGACGTCCGGGCCCGAGCGCATCGGTCGCTTTACCGCTTTTGAAAAAGACCGCCGACTGGCTGTCTCTAACGATCACCTGCGCCCCGAATTTTATATCCAGTGACCCTTTTTCGGGGATGCGATGAATCATCTCATCGGAAGCCTGATCCATCCACTCAATAATCTCAAGCGCGATACCCATGATTCCTCCTGTGGCGTTTTCAGCTTATATACTGGGTATCGTCACTTGTATTCAAAATGTCGAGCGCTTTTTAACCCTGGTTTTTTAACAGGATTGAACCTATGTTCTTAGATTTTAACAGCTTAGGTTAATCGCGGAAAATCGTTTAGCGGTACCATTTTCCACCCACATAGGCGGAATCCAGAACGTAATCGCCGTTGTCCAGGAGGCCGACTCCGGGTGCGTAATATTCGGAGTAGTCATCATCAATATAATATATATGCGCGACTTCAGAATAATTCAGGCCGTTTTGATCGTAGGTTACAAAATCCTCGAAGCGCAACGACCCGCTCAGGTTAAACGCTTCCAGGTTCCCCTGGTAGTAATAGTAGACCAGATGGTTGTAATTGTAGATTTCTTCCTTATCCATATAGAAAGGTATCCTGAGTGGCTGGTCGAAGAAATACTCAAGCGTGCCGTCGGTCAAAAGGTGAACATAGAATCCTGCTGTGGTCCCGGTTTCGGTTATCGACCAGGCCTCGGAGGTTTCGCCATTTTCCCGAATAATCGTACACTGGCGTTCGTTGATAGTGGTATCACCGGCAACCGTCCGCACGATTTCTTGTTGCATTGCGGTCGTGTAATACCAGGTATCTCCCTCGGAAAGGGGGAAATAATCGCTGTTTAATGCCAACACCTGAAATACAACCGCATCCGAATCGGACATATTATCCGGATCGGTGGCGACAAAATAGACAGTCTCCCGCCCTGTCCAGTACTGGCTCGGCTTTGATATTGTAGCGACCCGTGAGGATATAGAGATCTCGAGTTCGGACTGGCCCGATGTCCGCCAGGTGATCTGGGAATCGGCATGATTGCCGTCGGAGACATAGGCATCCAAATCGATCGGCTCGAAATCGGATGTACCATATAGAATCTGGTCGGGTATATTTGAAACTTTGGGTTGAGTATCTGCCGGGCCGTTGCCGTTGTCCGAAGAACAGCCTGAGAGGGCAAATGCGAAAGCGATAATTACGGAAATAAAACAAAATCTGGTCTTCATTATTGTCACCTTTCGTTCGGTCTATTTAACTACCGGTTGAACAAAAAGTTCTGATACAAACCGGATAATCGTCAATTTAATATATGACCCTCCGACAACAAGTAAAAATCGCTTGATTTTTGCAATCCGAGGCTATATCCTTGTGGTTTAGCTGAATCAGGTGGATTCAGCCAAAATGATCAAGATTTCTGAAACGGAGAGATGTCCGAGTTGGCTTAAGGAGCGCGCCTGGAAAGCGCGTGGGCCGTAAGGCCTCCTGGGTTCGAATCCCAGTCTCTCCGCTTTTTTGGTATATTCCGGGCAGATCCTTTACATTTCATACCGGGCACATGGTTTATACTTTTTTATATCCTTATTTAAGACCTCTCTCCTTTGAACAATCCGCTGTCTCATAAGGGACTACATAATCATGCCCAATTTGTAAATCCTCCCCTTCAGCGAAATGCAACCCCGCTTCCAAATAACAATTCCGATATTTTATTCACAGGTAGATTCCATGGCTGAAGACCATGGATTTAATAACCTGAAATTCAGAGTGTTTTTGTCTGCTGATATTTGATGATTGCTATTTTCATGACAGGCTGAGGGACTGCTGTTCTCGACGGGTGGTGACTCACGACCTGGGTAAATAGAAAGAACTCACCCAGAGAGCTGGATGCCAGGTCCCGGGATGCCGAAGCTGGTGTATTACGTCTTAACACAAGAACCCTCAATAAACGAATCGACGTAGGATACGATATCGAAAAAAGTTGCCAGGTAAGAAGTTATTTATTAGCTTAGTGTGCGCTTTAGCTCACTTTGTTGTGATGAGTACCCAATTTTGAGGAAGGAAGAAATGCAAGTTCCGATTCTAAAGAGTACTTACGAAATTCTGAACGAGAAGATTGCTGAGACCAAGAAAGAAATCAAACAGAACTCGAAAGACATCGGTGAAGCCGCCGACCTTGGTGATCTTAAGGAAAATGCTGAATACCATGCCGCCAAGGAGAAGCAGTCATTTCTGATGGAACGCAAGCAACGGCTTGAAAGCTACCTGAATTTCGTAAAAGTCGACTTGACTGGCAGTACGCCTGAAACAGTTTCATTCGGATGTTCGGTGACTGTTGTTGACACAGAATCAAAGGAATCACACACGTTTAACCTGGTCGGCCCCGCTGAATTCGAACTGGAACTGTTCCCTGATATGGTAACAATCGGCGCGCCTGTGGCAAGACTGCTGGTGACGAAAAAGGTCGGCGATGTCGTGGAATTCAAGTTTGGGAGCAATAACTGGACAGGAGAAATAACTGAAATCCGCACTCTCGAGTAAATGTCGCTCAGACAAGTGACCTTGCCGAGTGATTACATCCGGAGCCTGTTGTAATGAATGCCGAAAGGATGGCTTCAGGTTCAAAACCTTATGTTACCCAGGCTGAGGCAGACTGCCTTCAGTTTTTTTGTATTCGTCACAGTTGAGATTAGCTTGACGGAGTTGAGATCAAGGACGAAAACAATAATGGATAACACCTGTTTTATAGATCACTGATAAGTTGACATATATTTCCCTCAAAGATCTTCCCGACAAAGCGAACAAATAAGCAAGAAATTAGAGTGCAAACCAGATACTATGTTTTCCGTAAGTTATTGTTTTTCCCGCGTTCCAGTGAAAGGTATTTTCTGCTGATTCAACCATTCTGTAAACTCTTATAAGCAATTTACACAGACCACTATTTGGAGAAGTCCGGTCTCTCATCTTTTTTTATTTCCTCAGGATGTCTGCTGATCTATATTTTCAGTTTATGAAAGATGCATGATGGAGTATGCTGATGGAGCCGTCCGAAATAAATTACTTAAAGTTTCTTCTCGGCGCAATCATAGCATCAATACTGGCTGTTTCAGCCGTCAAAAAACACTCACTGACATTTGACGGCGCTGTCGGGATGGTAGCTGTCGGTAGCCTGATCTACGGTATCGGAGGATCGGTTTGGGCTGTGCCGATCATTTATTTTTTCATCAGCTCCAGCCTGCTGACGAAACTGCGCTCCACTCAAAAGAATAAAGCGATCATGAGCTTTGATAAAGCCGGCGCACGTGACCTGCGGCAGGTGCTCGCCAACGGCGGAATCCCGACATTGACATCAATTCTGTATTTGTTTACAGGCTGGCAGGGATGGTTTATCGTTTATCTCGCCTCAATCGCGGAAGCCTCGGCGGACACATGGGCAACTGAAATCGGTACGATGTCATCTCGGAAACCGGTTTCGATACTGGATTTCAAAGAAGTGGAAACGGGTCGCTCCGGAGCGGTATCTTTTGCCGGGAGCAGTGCATCGATAGCTGGCGCAGTCAGCACAACATTGAGCGGATTTTTAGCAACTCAGTTATTTTCTTCCGGATGGGAAAGCTTTTCTTTGATTGTCGCGATCCCGTCTGCCGGGGCAATTCTGGGGTGCTTTCTCGACTCTGTATTTGGCGCAACATTGCAGGCACAGTACCGCGATTTAGAAAGTGGCCGGATAACAGAAAGAAAAAGCGCAGGAGATAAAAGATACCAACTGGTGAGAGGTGTTTCATTTATCGACAACGACCTGGTCAATTTTTTCAGCGGCGGCGCAGCCGCTATTGTGGCAATGCTATTATACTATTTTTTATATTAATATGATTAAAACAACCTGCGTGCAATAAATTCTGCCCTCCACTTTCAAACTGTGCCGATATCTTGATTGACCAGTTGAGTAATCATCACCAGGGCGCCGGTTTCGGAGCTGAAAGGACCATGCCGAAATCCTGGTGGAAGAACCCTGAAGGAGCCTTCGCTGAATACCTTCCCCCGGCTCTCAAGTTCCCCTTTGATTATATAATGAATCTCCGGGAAATCGTGAAAGTGACCAAATGTATGCCAGCCGGGAGGTATTCTTAAAAGATAGACACGGGGATAATCCTGGTCGCCGGCACACAGTATTTTTTCATGGGCACCCGGAGAATAGCCCTGTGCCTCAGCCCATTTGAGATCGGTGGAATCCACCTGTAATTCTGTCATGATCTATCCTCCATCAATGCTTCTCTCCTTTTGAGGAAGCAGGTAAGATCGGCTGTTGAAACTGACTTCTCGAAGAAGATGAGCAGTCAGCATATCCTTAATTGTATCATCTTTTCCAAAAAACTTTACGATTTTTTCAGCCTGTTCTCTTCGAAGCGGATGTCTTCCACCGATTTCCGTGATTGCTTCACGGGCGTCATGAAAGCTGCGCAAGCCAAACTCCGAGGTCTCAAAACTGTCAAGGGTGAATCGGCTTTGCAGAACACTCTTGGCCCTTATAACGGCCTCCGGTCCGACAGGTTCGACCCATTTTTCCGTCGGGGGACGGGTAGGGGTTCCGACGTAGATCCTGTCCGGTTTGATCATATCCAGGTGCGAACGAATCATCTTCAACTCCTCATCGCTGTCGTTGAGGCCCTGAACCAGCATCACCTCCATCCATATCTTGCCTGAAAACTCATGGCGAAACTGGGCTAAACCGGCCAGCATATGACCGTAGTTTATGTCGCGATGAGGACGGTTTATCTTTTTGAATGTTCTTTCGCATCCGGCATCAAGTGACGGCATGACCAAATCGGCGGCCATCAAATCAGACCGCACGATATCATCGGTAAGCAGAGAACCATTGGTGATTACAGCCACGGGAACATCAAAACTTTCCTTGCAATGACGTATCATCCGGCCCAGGTCTATGTTCAATGTCGGCTCGCCGTCGCCTGCAAACGTAATGAATTCCGGTGTTGATTCGATCAGGTTATCATGAATCTCATCCAGGATGTCCACCGGCCTGAAATATCTCTTGCGGTCAACACGCAACCTGTCAGTTCTACCCAGCTGGCAGTAGACGCATGAATACGAGCATGTTTTGGAAGGAATCGGACTTACTCCCAATGATCTTCCCAGCCTGCGCGAAGGCACCGGACCGTAGACATACATTTTGTTCCCCAGTCTTTCAGTCATCGTTTTAATGGCGATGACCTGTGATAATTAACTTTTCAGTTATGTAACTATCTTAAAACTGTCCGCCATGATTATGCCCCTTGCAGTTGTGGCCGCCAGCCTGCCTGAAGCCCTGAGAGTCGCAGTAGTTGTTGCCGGATTGAAGACGTCCGTTAAGGTACTCATTGACCAGTTCACGAGGACTTGCGATCGGCGCACCGCTGATTACTTTAATACCGCAGTTTTGCAGGATTCCCAGGGCGCGTCTGCCCATACCCCCGGCAATAATCACTTCAGAACCATTGTTTTTGATCCATTCCGGCAACATGCCGGGCTGGTGCGGTGGAGGTTCGACCATCTCGATTTTCGTGATCTCCCCGGTTTCAAAATCGACATCGATAAAAGCGAATTTCTGGCAGTTACCGAAATGGGGACAAAGCAGATTGTCGGCTGTCGGTATTGCGAATCTCATAGTATCTCCTTTTTGCTGTTTTGCTGGAATCCCGGACTTGATTGCATTTCATTGTATATAGTCTTCCAAATTTGTTCTATCTTTCGTGTGGAATCATTCACAGTATATTCAATAAGGGTCTGTGAGTTAATCTGCGCCTCAGTCATCATGGGATCAAAAGATATTTCTGCCACGACCCTTATTCCCCGGGCCTGTACATCTTTTTTGATGTGATCAGTCAATGTCAGGTTTATATCGGATTTGTTGATCACAACTCCGCAATTGATTTTGAAATGTTCGATCAATTCCAGAAGACGATTGAGGTCATGAAAAGCTGATTGCGACGGTTCCGTTACTATCAGTACATATGAGGCCCCCGTAATCGAGGCGATCACCGGACAGCCAATTCCGGGCGGACCGTCAATGAGTACCAGGTCGTATTCGTTTTTATCGGCGATCTCGCGGGCTTTCTGGCGAAGAAGGGAGACCAGCCGGCCGGAATTTGATTCGGCGATCCCAAGCCGGGCATGCACCAGTGGGCCGTGGTCTGTGTGCGAGATGAACCACTCTCCACTTTTGACCGGTTCGTAAGCGATCGCGTACTCCGGGCAGAAATATCGGCACACGCCGCACCCCTCACAGGCGAATTGATCGATACGGTATTCACCCTGCTCATATTTTATTGCATCGAAACGGCAATAATCAGCGCACAGACCGCAATCTGAACATCTTTGCCGATTTATCGAAGCTTTGCATGATACGATAAAGTCATGTATCTCCCTTACATTGTTATTCAACAACAGGTGCAGGTCAGAGGCATCGACATCACAATCGACAACCACCTTACTCTTACCCAATGCTGCCAGGGAGCCGACAATCGAGGTTTTACCAGTTCCCCCTTTACCGCTGATAATCACAAGCTCGCGCATCGCTTATCTTTCCTTTAATCGAAGTGTACATGTTGAACAGGTTTTCATTGTATACCCGGTCGATCTCAGACATCAACTTTCCGGTCGAGTATGCTTCCGCCAGCCTGCGGTCAAAAGGTATCTTCATTAAGATATCGAGCATTTCCGATTCGCAGTATTTGAGCATACGATCGTCGCCACTGTCGGCGCGATTCACTACAATACCATGGGGCAGGCCGAGCCTGCGGACCATCTCGACCGCGAGTATTAAGTCATTCAGGCCGAATGGCGTCGGTTCACTGACAAGGATCACGTAGTCACTTTCCGAAACCGCCTCCACAACCGGACAGGAGGTCCCCGGCGGAGCGTCGATGATAACAACCTCATGCTTGCTGACGCTCTGTTTGAGACGTTTCGTTAAAGGGGGCGCCTGTGATTCACCGACATTGAGGCGTCCCTCGACAAATTCAACTCCCCGGCCATGCCCCGAATTGATTTTACCGATTTCTCTGTTCACCTCGGATATTGCCCGGGGCGGGCAGAGATGATAGCAACCCCCGCAACCATGACACAGCTTCGGAAATACCATCACATTGTCCGGGATGACCGCGATGGCGTTGTACTGACAGATCTCAGCACATTCACCACAGTAGGTACACCTGCTGAAATCCACTTTTGGAACCGGTACTGTAACCGGAACTGATTCAGTATATTCCGGATTCAGAAAAATATGTCCGTTTGGCTCCTCGACATCACAATCCAGAAGCGCCACATCGATATCTTTACCGGCCAGCGCAACTGCCAGATTTACAGCGATTGTAGTCTTGCCAGTCCCCCCCTTACCGCTCGCAACAGAGATTTTCAAAGCATTACTCCTGCTAATCACGGGTCATCATCTGACCGCACTGGGGACATTTCATGGCGTTGCACGGTTTGCCCATTTCATGAGCGACTTCCGCACCGCATCCGGGACAGACACATTTTCCACCTGGCCCTCGGCCTTGCCCGCCCGCACCACGATTGCGACCGCGACCGCCCTGGCCGCCACCGCGACCGTCTCCTCTGCCGCCACCTTGCGAATTC
The DNA here is from genome assembly GCA_014728145.1 of Candidatus Zixiibacteriota bacterium. NCBI lineage: Bacteria > Pseudomonadati > Candidatus Zixiibacteriota > Candidatus Zixiibacteriota bacterium. The sequence goes on from WJMC01000039.1 coordinate 12,797, forward strand.
ATAAACGACATCAAATCACCTGCTTTTCTTTTTGGATTCTAGTTCTTCAATCCGATGATTGACTTCGTCCAAAGCCTCGCTCAAATTGCCGGCCTGACGTTTCAGGTCAGCTAACTCATTTCTGCCGGAGATCCCGCTTCGAGCTGAAGTCTCGGGACGGTCATGATAATATGGTTCATCATCGTAGTAATCTCGTTCACGCATCCAGCCCGGAAGCCCGGTAGCATAGAAGCGATTGCGCCATCCATGACCACCTCCGCCTCTTCCGAAACCTCGCCCTCCTCCACGGCCATAACCAAATCCGCCACGGGGACCGAAATTGGCGTAACCGGGACGATTGTATCCCGCGCAGAAACCTGCCGCTCTGCCTGTTCCGGGACCTGCGCCCGTGGGTCCGGTTCTGTCTCCACCCGGCATGATATCCTCCTTATTGTTTTAGATTACCAATCAATATATTAACTCCAATGCCCCTCGACATTGGCACCTTCAGCAAATGTAAGCTCGTTATTCTTCGCCAGCTCAACTGCTTCCCGCACCGAGCCATGAGCCCACAGGGCGGTCTTGATTTTCGCCGAGGAAAGGACCTGGTACGCTTTGGGGCCGAGATTGCCGGACACAACCAGGTCGACATCCTGCGCCACTACCTTCTGGGCAGCCTGAATTCCAGCCCCCTGGCCGGCATGCACATTCTCGGAATTATCCAGCGCTTCAAAATCTCCAGACTCCAAATCATAGATGATATAAAAGGGTGCCCGACCAAATCGAGGATCCACCTTGCTGTCTAATTCTTTACCCTGCGCCGATATCGCGATTTTCATAGTTCCTCCAGTAAATTATTGTTTCAGGCTCTTCTGTTTTGGCCGAATCGATTTCTTCTCCTGATTCTCTGCTGACCGCATCCCGGCAATATGAAGCGGGCCTGTTTGAGTTCGCCCCTTGGGATCGCGGCGATCAAAGCATCAACATCGCCACGAAACCATGCCGCCACCTGGATTCCCGAACGCTCCAGAAGCATCTCATACTGCCTGGAAATCGCCCCGCAGATAAGTACCTGGACACCGAGGTCTGCAATAAAACCGGCCCTGCTGCAGATTTCCACCTGAGGCAATACCAGTTTCTCGCGTGAGACCTCGGCCCCCTCGTCATAAGTGACGACCATCAGGTTACGGGCGGAATCCATAACCGGCGAGACCCGCTCATTCCATGTCGCTATTGCAATCTTCATACTCTGTACATCTGTAAGTTCAAAGTTCATGCCAACCTGCAGACTGTTTTTATTATTTCTTGTATCATATTGTCTTCATGCATCTTAGACATTTTGCGCATCAGCATTATCATCTTTTCGATCTGACTATCGGTGCGTTATCGCAATCAGTCACTGACCGTGAAATGCAATTACGCAATTGTCATCGGGAAGCCATATCGATGCCGTATTTCTTCATCTTTCTCCACAATGTAGTCTTGTGGATCCCGAGTTCTCTGGCGGTATTGATCCTGCTCCAGTTATTGCGTTTGAGAGCCTCGACCAGAAAGCGCGCTTCGAGGTCCTCGAATGAATTGACAGCGGGGATGCTTTCTTCATATTGAGGTTTAAAATTTTCAGGCAGATCATTCATACTGATGATAGAGTTGCGACACAGGACAAAGGCATGCTCGGCGATATTTTCCAGTTCACGCACATTGCCGGGAAAATCATAATTCATCAATACAGCAAGAACTTCGGGAGCGATCGAATCGATCTGCTTGGGTTTGAGGCGGTTGAAGCGTTCGATAAAGTGCTCCATCAGAAGTGGTATATCTTCCTTGCGTTCGCGCAGTGGCGGCAACTCGATTCTGATTACATTGATACGGTAATAGAGGTCTTCACGGAATTTACCTTCGGTCACAAGTTTTTTCAGGTTCTGGTTGGAGGCGGCGATGATGCGCACATCGGCTTTGACCGGCTGAGTGCTTCCCAATGGTTGATAAGTGTGCTCCTGGATTACCCTCAGCAAGCGCACCTGCATGGCTGGTGAAACATCGGCGATCTCATCCAGCAACACCGTCCCACCCTCGGCCATCGCGAAGCGTCCCGGTTTGTCCTTGCGGGCGTCTGTAAAGGCCCCGGCGACATAGCCAAACAGCTCCGATTCTAACAGGGTATCAGGCATCGCCCCGCAGTTTATCACAACTATCGGCTCAGATTTGCGCGGTGAGAGATTGTGCACCGCCCGCGCTACCAGTTCTTTGCCTGTCCCGCTCTCCCCTTCCACCAGGACAGTGCTGTCGGATTCCGCTATAGTTGGAAGTATATCGAAGATCTTCAGCATCTGGCTGTTTTTACTAATAATATCCTGGTAGGAATATTTCTGATGGAGCTGACGGCGAAGTTCCATGATCTCGCTTAAATCGCGAAATGTCTCAACCCCTCCGATGACCCTGCCGTCAGCATCTCTGAGAACTGCAGTGGCGACACTGATCGGAATCTTTTTACCCGAGGAATCGATAATATAAACAGCCTTGTTGACTATCGGCCGGCCGGCTTTGAGGGTTTGCTTAAGGGCACAGTTGTTCTCGCAGATCGAGGCCCGGAAGATATCCGAACAGCGTTGTCCCAGGGCTTCTTCGCGCGGAATCGAGGTGATCTTTTCTGCCGCCCGGTTAAACGAGGTGATCTTCCATTCGCTGTCGATCGTGAAAACACCGTCGGCGATCGAATCGAGAATAATATCAGTAAAATTGTCCTGTTTATAGTTATATATCATTGCAACATCCCCCGAACACCGTCCAGCTTAATTCATCTTTTTATTGATCAGTTCCTTGAGCTTGCGCAGGGTCTCGGGATCAGCATCGTCGATCACGTTTTTCAATTCGTTCTGGAGTTCGACCTGGTCGGCGGCCTGACGCTCATCGTCTGAGATATCCAACCCCAGAAGCTTCTTGATGGCCGCGATATAATTGTGCGGCTTGACCGGTTTTTCAAGGTATATCCCTGGTCCGGACATGGTCAGCTCCTTGAGATCGGAGCGCCCCAGGTCGTCGCGGGCATGGCCGGTGACGACCAGTACCGGGATGTCAGCCCACTGTTTGTTTTTGAGAAGTTCGCGATAGAACTTGATTCCCGATTTTTTCGGCATCACAAGGTCGAGAGAAATCAGGTCGGGTTTCTGTTTTTTGACCTGTTCAATTGCCTCGAAACCGTCCGAGGCCGAGACGACATTGAAGCCGGCATCGTCCAACGCCATTGTCAGGTACTGCCGGACATCCGCTTCATCATCGACTACCAGGATAGTTTTATCTTTTAGATCTGCCATAATCACCTCGCCTTAAGCAGATTATTTTTGTTTACCGTCGTCATAAAGATCATTGAGTCTCTTTCTGGGAAAAATCATCTTGAAGGTCGAGCCTTTCCCCTTCTGTGACTGGACAGAAATCTTGCCACCATGTTCTTTAATGATCTTTCGTGTCGTTAAAAGTCCCAGGCCGGTGCCCTGTCCACCCTTGGTGGTGAAAAAGGTTGTAAAGAGCTTCTTTTTGATATCGTAATCCATACCCATCCCGCTGTCCGAGACTGTAAAGGTCAGGTTGCCATTGCTGTCGTAGACTTTAATAGTTACCCGGCCTTTGGATTTTTCACTCATCCGGCAGGCATCGATAGCGTTTGAGACCAGGTTGGTCAGGCAGGTATGAATCCCTTTCGGATCCAGGGGCGCACGTTTCACACGAGCACCCTTTTCGACTGCAAGCTCAATGCCCATATCTTCAGCGATCTTTCCGTACAGGTCTACAATTTCCTTCACCAGCTCGCCAGGCTTGACCATCTCCAGTTCGGGCAGACGGCCCTTGGCAAAGCTCAGAAAATCACGCACCAGGGAGGTTGTCTTATTGAGATTTCGTTCCAGCATCTCCCAGCCCTGGTTGAGAAGCTTTTTGTTGTCTTTCTCCAGACCGCGTCCGACCACATACATACCGCCCTCGAGACCCATCAATATGTTTTTGATACTGTGCGCCAATCCGGCCACTGTCTGCCCGACCGCCGCCAGCCGTTCGGCCTCGATAACTTCCTTTTCGAGTTTTTTGGTTGCGGTAATGTCTGTGGAAATCTCGATTACGTGTGCGATGTTGTTTATATCGCGCGAGAGCGGGGAGGTCGTCAGCATGTAATGCGCTTTCTCACCGTCTTTGTTAATCCCGACCTGGTTGGAGTGATGCACAATACCATCTTTGAATGTTTTAGCCGCCGGGCAGTTCGGGCATTTGGTCTTGCGCTTTTTATAGACCTCATAACACTGCTTGCCGTGAACATCACCGAAAACATCGCGGAAATTCTCGTTGGCCCGGATGATCTTGTAGTTGCGATCGATAACCGTGATATAGCAGGGCACTCGCTCAAAAAGAAGCTGGTATTCCATCTGCAGGTTCTTGGTCTCGATTACATCGCGCGACATCTCGACAATATACTTGACCTGCTCGCCCTTGTGTGGCTTGAGAGGAGCCAGGTGCACAACATAATGAGCTTCCTGGCCATGCTGATCGACACCGGACTCGTCGCTGACCCGCACCCGTCCGTCCTGAAATGTGAGCTGGGCGTTACAACCGACACAGGGATGGTCAAGGTTTTTGTAGACCTTGTAGCATTTACGTCCTTTCCAGCGTCCAAAGTAGTCGCCGAAATTCTTATTGGCCTGGACGATGTTGAAATCGCGGTCGATTATGGCCATGTTAAAAGGCACCTGCTCGAACAATTCACGGTAGAACCAATCGCCAACCACCCCGTTTTTGTCAGCCTTAATTGCTGTGACACTGCTTTTGTTTTTATATGTGCTATTTTTTGACATGCGTTGAACTCGTCAGCTTTCTGACAGCTTCGATGAAACGCTCGACCTTAATCGGTTTTTCGATATAGAGGTCGGGCGGCGAAACATCTTCGCTGTCGACAAATTTGCGAAAGTCAAAATCCTGTTCCTGTTCCAGACCGCTGATGATCAAGACCGGGATATCACTGAATTTCGATTCCCGGCGGAGTTTCACGAACAGAGACAACCCCGATTCCTGCGGCATCATGATATCCACGCAGATCAAATCCGGTTCGACTTCCACTGCCAGGTTGAATCCGTTCTCGGCAGTGGTAGCGGAATAGGGCCTGAACCCATTGCTCTCCAGAACCACTGTCAAATAGGAGATCACATCCGGTTCATCATCTATGATAAGCACCTTCTTTTCAGTCATCCATATCCTCCCGATTTTTATCCAGATCACCCACAAAAGGCAGAACGACATGGTTGAAACTTGTGTCTCGAAAAGCCATCTCGATCTCCTTATTCAAATACTCGGGATGATCGAAACCGTGGCAGGATGTGCACAAGGCCAGGTCCTTGAGTTCTTCCTTCTGTTTTGCCCGTGTCTCATGGCAGGGCACGCAGACACCATGCATGGCATCGGTGTAGGAAGGTGCCATGTAATCATCGACCTCGATTTCAGCACCAGCCGGAATCAGGTCTTTGTGGCAATGTTCACAAGACTGCGCGGTTTCCGCCAGGCGCGGCTGATCCTCGGGATGACACTCCATACAGCCGACATTGCCTCCGGCCGGTGATGAGTGCCAGTCATGCCGGAACGCGTCAAACTCAGTGTACATATTGCCATGGCAGGCTGAACAGGGACTGCTCTCGTCCATCGGGAGGTTCATGTGATGGCAGATCACACAGGATTCTTTTTTACCTTCTCGCTGGATATGATCTTCGTGAGCGAAATACACGCCGAACGTATCATGGTTGCCGTCGACATAGAGCGTGTCTCCACCACGCGCGGCCTTGACCGGCACCTCTTTTATTCCTTCACTGTGGATTCTCTCATTTGATATCAAGGCAAAGCCGAAAGCCAGGGATATAATCAGGATAAACGAAAAAGTAAACCTGTGCGATATCCTTGGACTACCCAGCCAGGCTTCCGAAGATCTGTCGAACTCTGGTGGCGCGGTTTCGCGATCACGCGGATCTGTCCATTTGGTTTCCCACATCTTGAAGCGTTCCACGCAGAACAAAAAGACCAGCACCGCGGCCGAGATTATTCCCAGGCTGATGAAGATCTCGAAGATCGTGGGGATATAAATCTCCCCGGTGCGAACCAGCATTATCCCGGCGATATTGGCGCGGTTGAAACCGATTCCAATCACGGCCGAAATTGTTGCTACCCATAAGCCGGCTTTGGATACTCGTAATTGCTTTACCGCTAAAAACAGAATCGGTATGATCACAAACAGCGCTGTTTCAATCCAGAAAAAGAGCGTCTGCCAGCTCGAGACAAACATCGTCGCCAGCTTGCCCTCGGCAACCAGCCCGATAAAACGAATCAGCGCATAAACAGCCAGGACTCCTACTGAGAAAAGAGCCAGTTTGCCCAGTTTCTCGCGCTCGAGCGGTTTCTCATAGACAGCGGAAATGGTAAGCACCCCCAGTATCACCATCAACGGTCCGACCGCTATGGCTGACACGAAAAACAAGACGGGCAGTAAATTTGTGTACCACAGGGGGTGGAGTTTTTCGGGCGTGATCAGAAAGAGTGTGCCCAGCGAAGATTGATGCAGTGTTGAGATCATGATACCGAGAACTACCAGGATCAGTTTATATTTATGCAGAAACCTGCGCACGCCGGCGAAGCGGCTTGTCTCCTCCAGAGGCACCGGAACAAATTCAAGGAAAAGTACGACCAGGTACAGCATCACACACCAGGCGACTTCGAATAAAGCCGAATGATGCTGCCAGTAGACTACCGGGTGCCAGACCATCCAGGGCAAACCCAGTTCCACCACCAAAGCGGTAGCCGCCGAGAGATAGCCCAGAAACGCCATCAGCACAGCAATCTTGGCATAACGGTAATACTCATGCTTGCGCATCACGTAAATGATCGCAGTCACGACAAAACCACCTGCCGCCAGTGCTATTCCTGGTATGACATTGAAACCTTTCCAGAGTCCCCAGGGTGTGGTATCGCTCTGGTTGGTAATCGCGCCGAGCCCGAAAATCATGCGCGTAACCCCGGCCGCCAGCGCCAGTCCCAGGATCGTCCATAAAACCGATTTGAATGCTGTGACCTTCTTCATGACTCATCTTCCTTTGCTTGCTGCTTCTCCTGTTTGAGCTGTTCGCGACGTTTGCAAATCCAGTAGATCCCACCCATCAACGCGCCCATGCCGGTAAAAGCGAATGGTACCGCATGCATCGCTGTCGATGTCGTCTCCGGCAGTGGTTTCGTGTTTTTGCGAACCGGGTAGGTCAGAAATCCGAGGTCGATATCGGAAATGTATAATACCGAGGTCCCGCCGACTTCATGTTCGCCGTAGACACGGTCAATATATTTACCGGGCTCTGCCTCTATCCTCCGATGAGCCTCGGTGAGCAGTTCATTGCGATCACCAAAGATCGTCGCCTGCGTCGGGCAGGCTTCGATACAAGCCGGTTTCTGGCCATTTCTGATTTTGTCGAAACAGAGATTGCACTTACGGATATAGGGTACCGGACTTTCCCAGTCATAACGCGGTATCCCATAGGGGCAAGCGATCATACAATAGCGGCAACCGATACATTTCTCGCCGTGATAAATCACTGCGCCCGACGCTGTCTTTTCCAGTGCGCCTACCGGGCAGGCCGACACGCAGGCCGGCTCCAGGCAGTGCCGACATTGCTTGCGAACGTAATGATTCTCCGGCTTCCTGAGTATCGAAGTCCAGTTTTTGGCAGACAGGCCGTCGGTGCGATGCCAGTTGCGGGGCACATCGACCTCAAGATGATTATACTCTTTGCAGGCCTCGACACACTCCAGGCAACCGATACATTTGGTTACATCAGTCAATATAGCTTTCATACACCGACTCCTTTTTTATCCATAGTGGCACCGATCTTGTCATCGATTCTGGCGGGAAATTTCCACGCCAGGCTGATGATAAACTGGGAGAGAGGCATCAGCACGCAGTGGGCTATTTTGGTAAACGGTATCAACACGAATATCAATTCTCCGGACAGTATATGAATCAGCATAAAGACCTGGTACGAAGCCGGGCTGATGTTTAGATTGGCACAGAAGTACCCGCTCACAAATGGTACCACCAGCAGGATCGGCCAGAGATAATCCTGACTCCGGCTGAGGTAACGGGCCTCGGATGAAATCAACCTGCCGAGAAACAGGAGCAGGCCGAAAATAATGGTAGTTAATGTCAACAGGTCAGCCCAGAAATGCGGAAGGGTCCACCAGGACAGCCCGGTGCTCTCTTCCCAGAGCTGAACATGGCCGAGATAGAAAATCGGCACCAGTATCAATCCGACATGAAACAGAATTGAAAACAAACTGTACAGCGGACGTCTCGTAAAAACCCGCCTGACCGGGAAAAGCCATTGGATCGTCTTCGAGAAAGCATCACCCCAGGCCAGCTTCTTGTCGCCGGCTCGTCGATAGGCGTCCCAGGCTCCCCAGAGGTCGAGCACGAAAGTCCGCAACAGGCCTAAAATCATTATAAGAAAAGTCAGCCTGAATAATGGTCCGCTTACGAAATCCAGTAATTGCTGCACTTTAATCCTCTTTATCCGGTTTGGGTTTGTTTATATCTTTATCATTAAAAATTATGGCCTTGTAGATCAAATCGTGAAGCCCGATCACCTCACAATCGACCTCCTGATCCTCCAGTAATTCGCGCAGTTGTTTTTTACAGTTGGCGCAGGGAGCAATTACGTATTTTGCTCCGGTTTCACGGATCTGGTCGGCTTTGGCACGCCCTCCCACAGTGGTGCGATACGGGCGGATTTCATCGATCGATACAGACCCTCCACCACCACCGCAACAGAGGTTTTCTGTCTTGTTAGGTTTCATCTCGACGTAGTTTTTGCAGAACGCTCTGACTATTTCACGCGGTTTGTCGACCAGCCAGCCCTGGCGGGCTATGTTACAGGGATCATGATAGGTCACCGTCTCGGTTACAACATTCGGATCGAGCTTGAGTTTTCCTTCCTCGAGCATCTTGTGGGTGTATTCCATGATGTTATAGACCGGTTTGGCTTTCGAACCACCGCAGTGTATCGGCACGAAATACCTGGCTGTTCGTGACGCGTGACCGCATTCACCAATCAAGATGCTGTCGGTCTTGAGCCGCTCAGCTTCAGCATACAGCTTGCGGATCACCCGCTCGAGTATACGATCGTTATAAAACAGCCCGTAGTTGATGGCATCGTAATAATTTGTACTGATAGTCCAGGAACCGCCGGTAGCTTTAAATACCGCCGCGATTCCCATCAGAGTCTCGGCCTCCATCAAGAAGTCTGAAACCGCCGGTGTGAACAGGTATTCACTTCGCTCTACATCGAGCGGGAATTTGACCTCGACTCCCTTGTCGTCAAAGATGTCTTCTTCCAGGAATTCGAGCGTGTCCTGCAAGGCAGGTACTGGCAGAGCCGAGGTGTTTCCGGTTGCGCCTTCCAGTTGTTCCCTGGTACTTACCACCAGTGCACGGGGAGCGATCCCGATTTCGCTTAAGATGAATCTTCCCAGGTGTGTCAAAAGAGCGTGGTCTATCCCGGCCGGACATTCCAGCGTACACCGCCTGCAGGCAGTGCAATTCCAGAAAGACTCCGCCATCTCCTCGATTTCATCATCAGTGAGGTAACCGTTGCCGAAAAGCCTCCCGCGAAACATACCCCCCATCGTGAAATGCCTGCGGTAGACCGAAAGCAAAAGTTCGGACCGGTGACAGGGAATGTCACATTTGTCGCCGGTAGCCAGATAAACCGGACACTGTACCGCGCAACGGGCGCACTTGGCCGACATACGGATAAAATGTTCAAGCGCGAAACGGTAATTGGTATGCTTGAGTATTACCGCAAACGCTTCCAGAAAACGGCGTGGCCTGCTTCCGACCTCGTAATCCTCGACATGGTAGCGGACATTCAGTTTCTGCTTTTCGATCACATCAGGTTTCTTGGGAGTTTTAAACGCCTTCTCCCTCTCCTCTGGTGTTATCAAACCGATTCTCATGTATTCTCCACAGTTGAGTTACTGGTTATTAACTTTATTATAGAATTATTTATCATATTTATTAGTTCTCAAACGCGGCCTCATGACCACTTATCCGGTTTCGCAGTAACGGGATCCCGTTTCCAACAGGTTCATCACGGTTACTGCTCTCCCGGCCGGCATCGATCAATTCAATCCCGTAGTTATCACAGCACTCACGGATTTTAGGATTGCCGAAATTGACATAAACCATCGCCTTAAAACGGGATGAAAGAGCGTGATGAAATTCACGGATTTCCTGTTCCGGGCGGTAGATATGAGCTCCGCAACAGATCGCAACCTCTACCGGCTGGCCACAAACCGGGCAGTTTACTCTTGCAATCAGGTCAACTGGAAAAGCAAAATCATCTTGATTGATCTCAACTCGATAACCATGACTTATAAATAGCTCCTTTGCCCAGCAGACCAGGTCCTCGTGCGGTATCTCAGGAGTGACCTGCGAACATACACTTTCCTCCCGTGGCTTCAAATCACCGGATCGGAAACGTTTCAGGGCATTTTCGATTGAATCGGAGATGTCATCGATTACCGCCAAACCCAGTGACCTGAGCATATCGCGGTAAAAACTCTTTATCCCGCCACAGATCAGCACATCGATTTTCTGGTCACGCAGGATTCTGACCCGGCCGAATCCCTCGCATCCCGAGCAGTTCACTGTCTCCCTGCCGGAGACCTCTCTGTTTTTAAGGGAAAATATCGCGAAACTCGAAGCCGTTTCAAACCGTGGCCCAACCGCATCCTTGAATTTTGTAATCGCTAATTTCATGCTCACCCTGCCCGTTCTGACTGCAGAAATCATGCCGAAGGCAAATGTGAGCCTGTAAGTGGTTATACAATAATGAATTAATAAGAATGAATCGATTTGGTCGTGTTGCGGAGAGTGCAACATCGGATGTTGCACTGTTGCTATTAATGTTGCATTACGGTCGTTTTTGCAACATGGGTTGCATTTATACTAATCGCTGGTTTTGTAATCGGAAGGGTCGATATTGTAGCGACGCAACCGTCGCCAGAGTGTGGTGCGATGGATATTCAGTTTGCGCGCGGCATCCAGGACCCTGCCTTCCGATTCGCGCAGGGCGGATTTGATCTGGCTTTCGGTATCGATAGTTCGCGTCACCGGTGTCATCTCGTAATCAGCGGAGATGGATTCAGTTGAATCGGGTTTGAGCAGTTCCGAGGGCAGATGCTCTTTCTGGATCACGTTTCCCCGGCAGACGACAAAACAGTACTCGATAATATTTTCAAGTTCACGAATATTTCCCTGGAAGTCGTGCTCCATCAGGATAGCCATAACCGCCGGGCTGACGCTGATAATCTTCTTGCCCAGGCGGGAGTTTAGACGCTTGATGAAATGATCAACAAGGTAGGGGATATCCTCTCGCCTCTCTTTTAGGGGAGGCAGATCGATTTTGACCACTGCCAGCCGAAAATAGAGATCATCCCGAAACCTGCCCTGGGACACAAGTTCCTTCAGTCTTCTGTTGGTCGCCGCCACGACCCGGATGTCAGCTTTGACAGTCTCTGTGGCACCGACAGGTTCGTATTCTCGTTGCTGGAGAAGCCGCAGGAGCTTGACCTGGGTCGACATCGGTAACTCACCGATCTCATCAAAAAACACAGTGCCTCCATCGGCCATGGTCAATTTTCCAGGCTTATCTTTTTTGGCATCGGTAAACGCGCCTTTTTTATATCCAAACAGTTCCGACTCGAACAGGTCGACCGGAAGAGTACCGCAGTTGATGACAATATAGGGTCCTTCTTTACGCGGACTTATATTGTGTATGGCGCGGGCGAAGAGTTCCTTGCCGGACCCCGATGGCCCCTGGATCAGGACAGTGCTTTCGCTTTCGGCGATATCCGGTAGAATCGCAAACAGCTTGTTTATCTTCGGGCTTTTGGAGATTATATCCTCGAACGAATACTTCTCGGTTAAAGCTTTGCGCAGGTTTTCGATCGCCGACAGATCGCGGAATGTTTCGACCGCACCCAGGACGTTGTTATCTTCATCTCGCAACACGGCGGTGGAGATACTGATCGGCACCATCTCTCCGCAGGCATTGATAATGTTCACCGGCTTGTCGACTGCCTCGATTCCGGTCTTGAGCGTCTCCTCCAGCAGGCAGTCCTCGCATATATCCGAATGGAAAACATCGTAGCAATGCTTGCCGATTGCCTTCGAGGCAGGTATGCCGGTAATCTTTTCGGCGGCCGGATTGAAGCTGGTCACCACCCGGTTGCTGTCGACGGTGAAGACACCATCGGCAATCGAGCTCAAAATCTCCTTAAAAAATCTCAGATCTTTGGGCGTATCAGTCATATAACCGCAACTCTCAACTCATCTCAATACCATTATTTGCATTATATCACAATTTTTATCATGATTCAAATAATAAACCGCGTAAGGTCACCAATTAATTCCTGTATATAATACGCAAGAAACAGTAACCAAAATAAGTCGGATTTAACTGGTCTAACCGTGTTGAGCTTATTGACAATAGTCGCCAAAAACCATATTTTACTGAATTGGCAGGGATACGTTAAGCCTGAAAACACCGGCTGTTTCTAAATGCGCACAATACTGACATCGCTGGCACTATTAGTCATTTTAAGCCTTACGGCATTTTGCCAGGATCGATTTACGATCGACTTCAATGCCAATACCAGCTTACTGCCCTACAAATGCGACAGCATAATCGGTGAGGATTTCCTGCAGAGGAAGAGAGTATCAAAATCGGCAATGCCGTTCACTGTCGCCACGGACGTGGGCGATACTGCCTTATTTGTGACTTTTAGAAACCGGCTTATCGAACGCGACGAGTCGGCAACCGTTTCATTTCGACATCTCATTCGATCCGACAGCACTTATTTCGCAAAGGTCGTAAGGGATCAAAGTTTCAATATGATCGTCAAAGACTGCCAGATGATAGATTCAGTGCAGGCTGGTTTTAAAAGAATTATTTGTTCGGGTTTCTACAATGACTCTATTTATATCGGCCGGCTGGATTCCATCAGGGGGTCGAAGAAAACCCTCTTCCTGATGGCCGGTCAGGATAATTCCGGCGACTCTATCTATGAACCGGATGTGTATCTTTCGCTCGTCGATGACTACGATTACGACGGCCAAACAGAGGCATTCGTAAAAGTTAACTGCAATGATGACGGCACTACCGATGATTCCTATCATCTGTTTTGCGTAAATATCGACAGCATGGTAGTCGAATGGCACGCGCCCATGGCAACTTTTACTTCACCTTCGACAAGCTATTTAAATGGTATCTACAGTTGCGGAAGCAGTGCTGACCCTGAGGTCATAATGATTACATTTGGAAACATGAAGGGCTATCAGGACGATAATTTCAACGACAGCTTCAAGTATATCTGCAAATACAACAGCCGTGGCGAATTGATCTTTAATCGCATTATTGCGGCCGAGATATGCTATCCAGCTCTGTTACCCGCATGGCAAAACAACAGGTTTCTTTTATCTCATCCACTCGAATTCACTGATCCGTATCCACTCGGAGATCTCAACCGGCCCGGCCTCAGGGATTCA
>WJMC01000040.1 GCA_014728145.1 Candidatus Zixiibacteriota bacterium
ATTGTTCAATTGTTCAGATGGTTTGCGCAATTCCCCGAACGATGCAGGACGAAGTCGTTTGAGAAATCCGATGCTCGACAGTTTCTCCGCCCAGCGAGGCGAAACAGCAATGACAAACGGCGTGGCGGCCATGGTGAAAATTGATACGGCAATAAATAGCTGGTAAACATCTTCGCTCATCAGGTCATAATGCACACCAACCTTGGAGAGAATAAAGGAGAATTCTCCCACCTGGGCCAGCGCCAGTCCGGCCACCAGCGCCGCCCGCAAAGAGAGACCGAGAAAAAACGACGCCAGAGATGCCAAAGAAGCCTTTGCAATAAACACGATCAGTGCGCCGACTATGATGATGATCGGGTGGCTGATGATATAGTTCAAATCCGCGATCATACCGACTGAGACAAAAAAGAAACTGGTGAAGACGTCTTTAAAGGGCAGTATCCCATCCAGTGCCTGCAGGCTGTACTCCGATTCGGAGATAATCAATCCCGCCAGAAACGCCCCCAAACTCAATGACAGGCCAGCCTTGGAAGTCAGCCAGGCCACCGCAATAGCAATCAAGGCGATTGAAAGTAAAAACAACTCACGACTGCGGGTACGTGTGACCTGACCTAAAACCGCCGGAACCACGAAACGGGCCAATGCCACCACAAGCACGATCACCCCGACAGCCTTGAGCACGATCATCCAGACCGGTTCCGAGGCGGCCTCGGAAGTACCTGACAAAAACGGTGTCAGAATGATCATAGGTACGATTATAATATCCTGAAAAATCAGAATCGCCAGAGAAGTCCTTCCCGGAGGACTATCGATTTCAGCACGTTCCTGGAGCGTACGTAAAACGATCGCGGTACTGCTCAAGGCCACCAGCATACCATAAAACAACGCTCGAGCCGGTTCGACATCGAACATCCGGGCCACCAGGACAGTCAGCAGGATCGTCAGGATTACCTGAACACTTCCTCCCAGGAGAACAGCTTTCTTGGAACGCAGTAGACTGGTCAACGAGAACTCGATACCGATTGTGAACAGGAGCAGGATAATACCGATTTCGGCCAGAAGTTCCACCTCGTGAACAGAGCTGACGAGGCTCAGGCCGGAAGGTCCGATGATCATCCCGGTCATCAGAAAGCCGACAATCGGAGGAAGTCGCAGGCGGTGAAAAACGAGCAACACAAGCACTGCAACTCCAAATATAACTACGACATCGCGTAAAATTGGAATTTCATGCATTATTTACTTGCCCCGGTAACATAGCTATCCATTTATATCTAAAGTCGTCTCAAATAGCAAATTATAAACACATGATAAACTGAATTCATGAAGAAAAATAGCTAAACCGCGTTCAAAACCTTTGAAAACTGGGAGCGTATGATTAAATTAAGAAGATTTTCGTTGATTTCGATAGATGAAAGGAACATGAAATGCTAAAAGACCTTCTAATACTCATAACACTAATGATTTTTATGACAATTTCCATTAACGACAACGCACAGGCTCAAATCAAACTGGCCGAATTGAAGCCAGACCAGAACCTCCACGGCTTTAAGCTGGATTGCCTGTATGAGAACGGCGCCGGCAAGGTCATGGGTGCCCGTTTTATTTCAGAGAAGCATGGCTTCATAGTTGACCTGATGCAGATCCAGTCGGTTCCGCAGGGATTTTTCTGGGTTAAAACCCCTCCCGCAACTGATATGGGCGAGTCTCACACCTGCGAACACCTGCTTCTGGGAAAAGGCTCAGTCGGCCGCTATGTTTCCGCGCTGGAAAATATGTCTTTGGGATCCAGCTCGGCCTATACTGCCCAGACCTATACCGCCTACCATTTCAACACTGTCGGCGGTGAAAAGGCTTTTTACACGCTTTTCAGAGAAAAACTCAATGCCCTCTTGAATCCCGATTTCACCGACGAGGAAATCCGCAGGGAAGTCTGCCATATAGGCTACTCGCTCGACCCGCGTGACAGCAGTTTGAAACTCGAGGAGAAAGGCACTGTCTATACCGAGATGGTCTCCAGCTTTGAGCGTCCTTCCAGTTTCGTCTGGAGGGAAATGAGTGAGATGCTCTACGGTAGCGAGCATCCCCTCGGCAATACTTCCGGCGGTTTCCCGCCGGCTATCCGCGAGATGACGCCGGAAGACCTGCGCGAGTTTCATCACCGGGCATACTACCTGGGCAATATGGGTGCGATCGTATCTATTCCGGATGATA
The DNA here is from genome assembly GCA_014728145.1 of Candidatus Zixiibacteriota bacterium. NCBI lineage: Bacteria > Pseudomonadati > Candidatus Zixiibacteriota > Candidatus Zixiibacteriota bacterium. The sequence goes on from WJMC01000040.1 coordinate 2,212, forward strand.
TCGACCCGGGTGATTTTTTGAAAAAGACCTCTGCAATTCTCGATCACTGCCAGCCGGAAAAACGTGACTACGCAGAGATTGGAATCAGCAAATTCGATTTCCCGCCACCTGCGCCAAAAGCATTTCCGGGCGAGACAAAAATTCTAACGGTTCCTTCCAACAACCCTGATGATCCCGCCCAGATCATGTGTATCTGCCCGGCCAGTCTTAAACTGGATAATTTCGACAGTTTCATGCTCGACCTGTTCCTGTCAACATTCGCTTCCGGCACCACCTCGAACCTCTACAACCTGTTTATTAATTCACAAACCCGAGCAATAGACCTGGGAGCCAGCAACGCCTATGGGTACCACTATGACGCACAGGGAAATCCGATCGTGTTTGGCCTGGAGGGCGTCAAGAGCAATTACATCAATGAGGATACACTGGCAGAGGTCAGAAACATGATCGATATGGAATTGAAGAAAGTCCACTCCTATGCTGACGGTTCTGAAAAGCTGAAAAAGTTCAACGAAATCGCCCGTGGACACTTGACCCAGTCTAGCAAGCAGGTCGAAAAGTACCTGAATTCACCGCCGATGTTTGGATTCCGTCGCTCATCGGCAGGTGGCTGGTATTCCACCCTGGAACAACTCGAAAAAGAACAGGGCTTCCGCAAATCGATGGTATTCGATGAGTACTTCAAGCGCATGAATAACCTGCTCGACAGCGACAAAAATATCTGGAGAGACTATATTGAACAATGGAAACTCATCGGAACTGATTGCTATGTCCTCGGCACCAGCCCCTCCCCGGAAATTCTGGAAGAGCTCGCGCATGAAAAGGAAAAACGGATCAAGTCACACCTGGCTGAATACCGTGAGAGATACAACGCCAGCTCCGATATGGAAGCAATTGCTAAATTCAAAGAAGATTTCGATGCCAACACTGCCGAACTCGAACGGCTGGCCGAAAATGACGAGATTCCGGAGTTTATCGAGAATCCACCGATGACTATAGATGATCAGCTTAACTATACTGAATTGAAACTGGCCCATGATATTCCCATGGTAGCTTCGACTTTCGATAACATGACCACTTCTACTTTCGGTATCGCATTCAGGCTCAATGTCATCCCTGAAAAGGACATGCTCTATCTCTCTTTCCTGCCAGGCATTTTGACTTCCATTGGTGTAATCAAGGATGGAGATGTGATTCCGAATGAAGTCATGCGCCAGCGACTTCGTGAGGAGCTCATCAGCTACAATGCCTACACAGATTATTTTGCTGAAAGTGACCGGACAGAAATAGTGCTCAAAGCAACAGCTAACACTCCCGAGGAAATTAGAAACGGCCTGGGCTGGATGACCGCCTCGCTCACGAGTCCGTATCTCGAACCTGACAACCTTCCCCGCCTGCGTGATCTGTTGGACCAGTCACTTGTCAATCTGCGAAATGTAATGAAAGGTCGCGAAGAGGACTGGGTGCGATATCCGGCGGCGGCTTACCGCTACCAGGACAACCCCGTCATTATGTCGATCGACTGCTTTTTAACAAAAAGCCATAACCTGCAGAGACTGCGCTGGAAACTGGCTGATCCGGGCGATGAATCATCGACTGCATGGCTCGGAGAATACATCGATCAACTGGCTGACCTCGGTACTGGAAAAAACCGCGAGGAGCTCAAACATCTCCTGGAAAATCCACCGGTAATGCCAACATCCGAAAAAGCATCGGAGTGCGCGACACTGCTGGTAAACTCAATCAACAATACACTGGCCGACATCCCCGACGGCAGTCTGGCCCAGGATTACAAGTATCTGCTCATGACTGCCAGACAGGACCTGCTCCAGAAGCCAGAGTCCGCGTTGAATGAAATGAAAACCATGCTGGCGACGATCACCAGGGCCGACAACGCCCGTATGTTCATGATCTCCAACAGCGCTGACAGACAGGAAACGCTGGATGATATCAACGCCATGCTGGAGAAACTCGGCCATAGCCAGGCAAGCGTCTATGTCGATTACAGTGATCATCAGAGGATTGTAAGGCGACTGGCAACAAGAGTGGAGCTGGACCGGAATCCGGTCTATGTCGGCCTGGTCAATGAGAATACACATAACGGCGTGATGGTCTTCAGCGCACGCCATGCTGAACCTCATGACGCCGACCGCGAGGCCATACTGCGAACTCTCTCCGGGAAGCTCTTCTCCGGTGCGGGTGGTCATGGTCTGTTTATGCGCACCTGGGGAGCCGGTCTGGCATATTCCAACGGCTACTCGGTCGGACCTCGTTCGGGACGGGTATCTTACTATGCCGAACGCTGTCCAGATATCGCACAGACTATGAGGTTCGTGGTAGATGTGCTCAAAAACGCCGAAGATGATCCCGAGTTGATCAACTATGCTGTGGCCCAGATATTCGATTATTCCCGCTCCCCATCACGCTATGAAACCCGCGGTGAAGCGATGGCTTCCGACCTGGTCGACGGCTACACTCCCGACAAGGAACGAAACTATCGTCAGAGGGTACTCGAAATCAAGGAAAACACCGATTTAGCCAGCGAACTGTTTAAGCATATGGAAGATGCCTACGGTCCTGTGCTGATAGGTTACGGCAAACCTTTGAGTCAAAGCCAAAAAGGCACATTCTTCATCATCGGACCTGAAAAACAGTTTAAATCACTGGAAGAATATATCGGCTCGGTGGAAGAACCGCGCAAAGTGCACAAACTGTATCCGCGTGATTTCTGGCTGACCATATAGAACAGACAGCTTACGGGTATATATCAAATCCGCTCTGCTGAACGCGGGGCGGATTTTTAATTAGCTGATGAAACAGGTTGTCAAACAGAGACTGTCCGAGGCGGGTCTGATCTATGCCGCCGCGATCTGGGGTTCGACTTTTATCGTGGTTAAAGACGCACTTGCATATGTCGACCCGCTGGTTTTAGTGGCATATCGGTTCCTGCTGGCGGCCGCCTGCCTGGCTGTCTTCTGTTATTTATCAGGACGTAAACTGTTTCAAAACTTCAGCCATGGTATCGTGCTGGGTATTCTTCTATGGCTGATCTACATCCCCCAGACAATCGGGCTTGAGTTCACGACCGCATCTAATTCGGCTTTTATCACAGGTTTGTTCGTCGCGTTTGTGCCATTGTTTTCAATTTTGATGTTCAGGAAGATGCCCTCTCTACTGGGACTTGTCGGAACAGCGGTATCTCTATCCGGCCTGTGGATTTTGACCGGTGGTCTGACCGATATCAACCAGGGCGATATGATTACAATCATCTGTGCCATGGCCTACGCGGCTCATATCCTGGTGACTGACAGATATGTGCGCCTGAACGACGATCCCTACCTGCTCTCTTTCCAGCAGTTTTTATTCATCGGGGTAATCTCATTGATCATCGCGCTCCTGGCCGGAAAGCCCCTGACCGCATCGTCGTCACAAACCTATCTCGTAATCATTTTCCTGGCATTGTTTCCGACGCTTTCGGCATTTCTAATCCAGGTCATTGCCCAGCGCCACACCGCTCCGGTGAAAGTATCCCTGATTTTTGCTTTCGAACCTGTGTTCGCGGCCGTCTTTGCGTGGACACTGGGAGGTGAGGAACTGATCGCTCATCGGGCTGTGGGTGGAATCCTGATATTTCTCGCGATAGTGATCGCCAGCCTGCCGGAGGGAAAACTGTTTCGGAAGATGGCTCGTCCACGCCTCAAATGAGATAAATGCTGAAGAACAAAAAGATCCAGATCACGTCCACGAAATGCCAGTACCACGACGCCGCCAGCATACTAAAGTGATGCTTCTCGTCGAGATGACCCAATTCCATCCTGCTGTATGCCAGGATCAAGAAGATGATCCCGACGGAAACATGCAGTCCATGAAATCCGGTCATCATGTAGAACATCGTACCGAACATATTGGTATTAACCGTGAAGTTCTCGTGGCTGATCAGAAGCCCCCATTCGTAACCCTGAAAAGATAAAAAGACAAGCCCCAGCAGGGCGGTAATTACCAGCATCGTCTTACTGCGAAATCTCTTACCCTTTTTCAGGGCTTTGTGTGATAATTCGCAGGTCAGGCTGGAAAACATCAGAATCAATGTCGCGATCGCTGGTATATGAGTATCCAGTTCTGGAGTGCCCGGGGGAGGCCAGAACTCGAATTCGTAGCGATGGTAAAAATAGTGAACGAACAGAGCCCCGAAGATAGCCGCCTCCGAGACCAGGAAATATTTCAGAAACATCATCAGGTCGCTCTGCTGAAGACCCAATGATCTCTCGGTCGGACCGGATTTGTCGCGCACCACGCTGTGCGCCCATCCCATCAGGGAAACGATGGTGACCGACCCGCCGGAAATCAGAAGCAGTTCGGCGATAACCGTACTGCCGTGAGCTAAAACGATGATTCCAATCATCACCAGCCCGATTCCCAATGACAGAACCAGAGGCCAGATCGATTGAGGCGGGAGATGAATATGCTCGTGGCTGTTTTTTTCAGCTTGCTCGTTCAATGAGTGTTCTCCTGATGCTTGAACTCCTCCAGTTTCTCGCGATTGAAATCGGTTTTATATATGCCCTGGGCGGTAAATATCGCAATCGTCAATACGATTATGATAAGTATCGTCACCAGAATACGGTTACGTTTTTTAGTTTCCGGAGGCAGATCTTTCTTTCTCATTCGGAACGTCCACTTCGAAATCCTTGAGTTTTTCGCGAGCCTTCTCGACCTCATCCTTGGTACGCTTGAACAGCGTGTAATGCATGGTCACCCGCCCGATTTTTTCGCTCAGGCTGGGTTTGAAATAATACACCAAAGGAACCTCGATATCCTCTTTGGGCATCAAAGTCATATCTTTAAAACAAAAACACTCGATCATGGTGTAACGCTTGGAAGCTTCGGCCGGGAAAACCGAGTGAACCGGCCGGAAATAGAGAGTGTCATCGGACAAATTAACGAAATGATAGATATTCTTGTCCTGCTGACCGACGAAGATCTCGGCCTTATCCTTTTTCGATTCGAACATGATCGGTAAATCGTCGTTAACAGTGGTCGTAAACAGGACCTTTAACGGCCGTGACTGATCGACTTCAATTTCCTCATCCTCTTCCCCTATTTCTGCATTGGGGGAAAGGTTTATCCCCAGAGACGAACAGAAAGCTTTAAAAAGCGGTACATTGGCATAACCGAAGATAAACATCCCGACCGCGACAAGCGCCAGAATAAGCAGAACTTTTGAATTACGTTTCATAATTGTAAACTAAATCAAAATATCAGACTATCAACCACAATTGTAAAAAACAGCCCGAACAAATATACTATCGAATAGCCGAACAGCGCTCGGCTCAATCTCGGTAACTGCCGTTTTTTCGCGTTAATCGATTTCTTTAAAAAGAGTGCTCCCAGTACCACCGCAACTGCCAGGTAGAGGGGGCCGCCTCCAGCCAGAATCAAGCTCAGGCTGACCGCCAAAAGTGCCACCGTATAGACAAGAATCTGTTTATAAGTGGCATTATCACCCCGCACCAGGGGCATCATCGGCAATCCCACCCCGCGGTAGTCTTCCTTGAAATACAATGCCAGCGACCAGAAATGAGGCGGTGTCCAGATAAACACGATTAAAAAAAGAATAGCCGGGGTAACTGCCAGCGTCCCGGAGGCCGCCGCCCAGGCAATCAGCGGAGCCATGGCACCCGCGGCACCGCCTATAACGATATTCAAATCGGTCCTGGGTTTGAGCCAGAGCGTGTAATAGAGACCGTAAAACAATATAGTCGCCAATGCCAGCAGAGCCGAGAGCCAATTGAACCAGAATATAAATATTGCCACCGAAGTTATCCCGATCCCAATCGCAAAAGTCAATGCCTGTGCCGGAGAAAGCTGCTTTTTCGGCAACGGTCTGCGATTTCTGGTACGGCTCATTCTGGCGTCCAGATCACGTTCGAAATATTGGTTGAGCGCGTTAGCCGAACCGCCTGAAAAATACAATGCCAGCAGAACCAGCACAAATTCAAGCGGACGGCTCAAAAAACTGCCCTCCATCACCAGCGCGGTGGCACCGGTCACGATCACCAGCGTCATCACACGCGGTTTTGTCAGGTTCAGATATTTACCGAATTGCGACAGCATGATTTTTAAACTCATAGGTTATATACAACAAATTGCCGAACAGGATGATCCCGACCGCCAGGTGAATCACGCCCAGCGCGGGTGGTACCTTGAACAGCAATGTCAGGATGCCCAGAATTATCTGCAGTACAATCAAACTGCTTCCGATCCTCAGGCCGATCCTGCCCTGCCGGCTGATCTTGAATCTCAATGTATAAAAAACGAGGAAATAGACTATTATCAATACCGCAAAAGCCCACCAGCGATGAATGAACTGGATCAGGATCTCATTGTGGATAAAATTTTCCAGACCCGGCATATATGACCGCCAGAGGACACTCAGGGGTGGAACCAGGTAATCCCCGATTTTGGGCCAGGTATTAAACGACAATCCGGCTTGTGTCCCGGCCACAACCCCGCCGGTTAGAACCTGTAAAAACAGGGCAACCACTGCACTGACTCCGATCCTGCTGAGAAAACGGTTGAAATAGTTTTTCTCTTTTACAGGTGGAGCTAATAGATTGAGAGCTGTCCAGAACAACAGACCGAAAAACGCAAACGCCAACCCCAGATGGACTGCTAAAAACTCCGCCTGCAGATCATATTTAACCACAATTCCACCCATCACCGCCTGCAAAATCAATAGTACCAGCCCGATCCAGATCCTGATGGAGAAATGCTTCTTATGTTCAGGCCGACGAAACAGCTTGACCATCAATATTACGTATAAAATACCCACCAAACCTGCTATGAAGCGATGAAAATATTCGATGGCGAACATCTGCTTGAAGCGACCGATCGGGATTATCCCCGGATATTCGCGCGTGTAAACACTGTCGACCTTGACACCTTCGATTACCTCGTGATAGGTCTTGTAGACAGCTTCCCAGTCGGAATCAGTAATCGGCGGAAGCAGTGAGCCATTGACAATCGGCCATTCCGGAATCGACAACCCGGACCCGGTCAGGCGCACAATTCCTCCCACAATAACCAGAAAAACGACTACCAGGCTGACTGCAAAAAACCAGTAGCCGAGATTATGATCACGTTGATATGATAATTTTTCGCGTTTGAATTGAGGTTTTTGGACCTCAGTCTCCGGATTATCTGCCATCACTTAATCTCCGGAATTTTCTCGAAATTATACGCCGGTGGCGGCGAAGAGACTTCCCAGTCGAGAGTCTGCTGGACATCGTTGACACCCCAAGGGTCAGCAGACAGATCTTCATCTTTCTTGAAAAAGACCGTCCTGACCAGGTCGTAAAGTAAAAGAATGCCACCCACCAGCATGAAAACATAACCGATCGATGACAACATATTCAATTCGGCAAATTCCGGACGATACCTGAAGATCCTGCGTGCCATTCCCTGGATACCCATGAAATGCATCGGGAAAAATGTCACATTCAGCCCGATATAAATCATCCAGAAGATCCAGTTGCCCAGTTTTTCAGACAGCATCTTACCGGCCATCTTCGGAAACCAGTAATAAGTCCCGGCCATCAAAGTCATAATCGAACCACCCACCAGGACATAATGAAAATGCGCCACCACGAAATAGGAATCATGGAACTGGTAATCCGAGGCCACATTGGCCAGCACAATACCGCTCATCCCACCGATGATAAAAAGCGAGATGAAGCCCAGCCCGAATTTCATGGCGGTGGTGAAACGGATAGTTCCGCCCCAGATAGTCGCCAGCCAGCTGAATATCTTGATTCCGGTCGGTATCGCGATCACCATCGTGAGCATCGAGAAAACAACCTGGAGCCAGGCCGGAATACCCGCCACGAACATATGATGGGCCCAGACTGTATAGCCGATTATGCCGATCAAAGCCAGCGCGATAACCATCCCCTTGTAGCCAAAAATCTTCTTATGTGAAAACGACGCCAGAACATGAGAGATCATCCCGAATCCGGGCAGAATCATGATATAGACCGCCGGGTGAGAGTAAAACCAGAACAGGTGCTGATAAAGAAGCGGATCACCACCCTGGCTGACAGTTACAAATCCGGTACCGAAAAGCCGGTCGGCCAGAAGCATTGAGACAGCCGCCGAAAGAACCGGAGTGGCGATCAGGATCATGGAAGCATTGACCAGCCATGACCAAACGAACAACGGCATCTTAAACCAGTTCATCCCCGGCGCGCGCATATTGGCAGTAGTGACAATAAAATTGATAGCTCCCAGAATCGAGGAAGTCCCGATCAGGATCACCCCCAAAATCCACATATCCATCCCCGCCCCGGCAGAAAACGAGGTCAATGAAAGGGGTGGATAGGCAGTCCAGCCGGCCTGGTTGGCTCCCCCGGCAGTAAAGAAACTGGCGAACATCAGTATTGCCGCCGGTACCGCCAGCCAGAACGAAAAAGCGTTCAGCCTCGGAAATGCCATATCCCGCGCGCCGATCAAAAGCGGTACAAAGTAATTGCCAAAACCGGTCAGGGCGGGTATGATCACGAAAAAGATCATCAGCGTGGCATGCATCGAGATGATCATGTTGTAAAACTCTGGCGACACCAGCCCGGTATCCGGAGTGGCCAGTTGTCCACGGATGATTCCGGCGAATGCTCCCCCGGCGAAAGCCATAACAAACGAAAACCAGAGATACATAATCCCGATCTTCTTGTGGTCGCCGGTGGCCAGCCAGTCGTAAATCCGCAACAGTAGCGGTGCTTTACGACCTCCTGCTTCTGGTTTTGAAACTGTTATGTCAGCCATAATTCTTTCTCTCAATTAGCCTGTTGTTTTGAGCTTTCATCCCCTTTTTCGTCATCACCAGATACAGGAACGCTTCCGGCCTGTTGCAGTTCCGCCTTTTTTTGAGCGATCCAGTCCTCGAACTCCTCTTCTGAAACAACCTCGACATCGATCAGCATATCGGCATGAAGAGGCCCGCACAATTCGGCACACTGACCTTTATATGTCCCCTTCCTGGCCTTGAACCAGAGCTCGGTAATACGACCCGGCATAAAGTCCTTTTTGACCCCGAAAGCAGGTACCCACCAGGCGTGAATAACGTCCATACTGGTCCCCAGCAGGGTAACATAGGTATCTTCAGGAACCACAAGCGGTTCTTCTGCAATCGTAATATCGTGTTCGGGATAATGGTATTTCCAGAAAAATCTCTGGGCGGTTACCTCCACAGTCATATCGCTCTGGGGCGCGTAATTGATCCTTTCGATCAGGCTGTATGTCGATAAGGCAATGATTACCAATACGATAGCCGGTGCGATTGTCCACGCGATTTCAAGTCGCACATTCTCATGAAACTTCGCCGGCTCACGACCGGGACGTTTACGGAATTTAATAATAACATAGATCAAAAGACCTTCCGCCAATAGCAAAAACGGTAAAATCAGGGCCAGCGTCAAAAAGAAATTGGAGCGGACATCCTCCGCCAATGGTGTCGCCGGTTCATCTATCCAGTTGGTGATATCCCCGGACTGTTCCTGGGCAAACGCTCCAACAGACATTATCAGAACAAATATAGTTAACAATACCAATGACTTAACTCTGCTCATACCTCATTACCTTGAAATCTCCGAGAGAGTCCTCACGTAGTCGTAAAGCTCGTCAA
>WJMC01000041.1 GCA_014728145.1 Candidatus Zixiibacteriota bacterium
GAGATCTTTATTTTCCGCAGTCTCGGCCAGAGTCGGGTAGATTACTTTCTTCAATAAATCCGGAATCAAGGTACTGATGTTCTTGTTTTTAACTTCCTCGATCATGTAGCCGAACATCCGTTCCACAGCAGGGTTGAAGGTGTCGATCATGCCGTAGCTGTCGATCACTATGATGCCGTCGGCGGCAGTGTCGAGCGTGGACTGGAGCTTGTATTCCTTTTCTTTTAAGACCTGTTCAAAGCGTTTGCGCTCCAGAATCGACTGGAAGTAGACCGATATGCCTTCCTCGAAAGGATAGACCCGGATATCGAACCAGTCCTCGCGCCCATTTACGATCAGGGGTATCTCGAACGACATCTGCTTTTTCTCCCTGACCGCGACCCGGTAACTCTCCTGCAGAAATGAGTTTTCGAATTCCGGGAAAGTCTTGAATAGATTCCTGCCAAAGACCTGATCGCTCGACTTTCCAAGAATTTCTTCTGCGGCTTTATTGAAGTAGGTGATCTGGAGATCATCATTGAGGATGTAAAAACCGTCGGAGATGCTTGCCAGTATATTGACCACCTGCTGGCTGGACTTATGTTGCATCTCGAGAGCTTCTTTTTCTTCGCTGATCTCGACCGCCACACCCTCCAGGCAGTTCATCTCTTTCAGGAAACGGGCGGAATAACGTATCCATTTTGTTTTACCGACATTGTTTACAAACTGTGCTTCGTAATTGGAAATCCTGCCTGTCTGTTGAAGTTCGGCGACCATCCTTTGACGATCCCGGGTATCTACATACATCGATGACAATACGCAGTTTCTGATACAGCTTTCAACAGATGGGTAACCCAGGATTTCAGCGAAACGCGCATTGCATTCGATCACCTGTCCCTCTTCAATGGTTGTACGGAAAAGGCCGATCTGGGCATTGTCGTAGATCCCGCGATACTTGCTTTCACTTTCACGCAAGGCTTTCTCGATTTTGCGTCGCTCGGTCAGATCCAGCATCACACCCACCAAACCGGCTGTATCCCCGCCGGCATCTTTATAACAAGCTTTACTGAAATGGAACTCTCGCTCGACACCATCGGCGCATTTCACTTTGGATTCATAGACCTGGTACCCGCCCGACTGGATCAAACGCAGGTCCTGGCTGTGATAATCATCAGCAAGTTTTGTCGGAATCTGCATCGGCAGATCGTAAACAGTCGCGCCAATTATATCTTCTTTGTCGAGACCGAGGATCTGATCCGCGAAGGCCCGGTTGCATCCGAGATAGACACCTCGCCTGTCCTTGTAGAATATCGGGTTGGGAATGGTTTCTATCAAAGTGCTCATGAACTGCAGTTGAGCCTTGATAGTTTCCTCGGATTTTTTGCGCTGAGTGATATCACGCACAATACTCAGGTAAGCTGTCTGACCTTCAAAAACGATTTCCTGGCTGGCCACTTCGACCGGCATAATCGAACCGTCTTTTTTGACATGCACCGATTCGAACACAGTGTTGCCTTTAGCTTTTAATTCTTCCAGCCGGCTCGGCACTTCTTCGGCAATTTCCGGAAGGAGGATATCGGGCAGTTTCAGACGCATGAATTCTTCGCGGGTATAGCCGAGCGAGTTGTGCATGCGGTCATTGACCACCAGAAATTCTCCCTGGGAGGTATGAATAACGATTCCGTCGGTCGCTTTTTGCAAAAGCATGCGGAATTTTTCCTCGCTGGCTTTAATCTTCTGTTCCCACAGCTTCTGTGCGGTGATATCCTGAAGCGTGCCGTGCAGGACTGTCCTTTTATCTTCAGATACACTTTTGCGGCCAATCGCTCTGATCCAGATATCCCGACCCTTATAGGTCTTGTAGCGAAGCCTCAAATCATAAGGTTTACCATGCGCAATAGCATTATCGAGAGTTTCTTTTAATGTGTCCAGGTAATCGGGATGACACAGGCTTACTGCATCCTGCATTGTTATCAGTTTCTCGGAGGGATAGTCGAGAATCTTATAAACTTCATCTGTCAGATAGAATTCTTTGCTGTCGAGATCCAGCTCCCATCCACCTACTGTGGCAATCCGCTGTGTTTCCTTGAGGAAAAGATTGATTCGCTTTAATTCATTTTCGGATTTGATTCGTTCACTGATATCCGAGATGAAAGCCACTATGGACTGTTTTCCCTCGCACTCTACATAGTTGAGTGAGGCCTCGATAGGCGACACCTTCCCGGATCGGTGTTTCTGGACAGTTTCGACTTTCAGCTGGCGAACCTTTTGCATCTGTTGCCAATGCTCGCCCCAGATATCTTGCGGAAATTCAGGAGCGACATCCCAGACTTTCATCTGCAACAGTTCCTGCTCGGAATACCCCAGGTACTGGCAGGCGGCCGGGTTAACATAGATGAAACCTCCTTTGCGGTCGACCCAGAATGCGCTCACGGCGATATTGTCGATTGAATACTTGGTAAAACTGAGCAGTTTTTCAGTTCTTTTGCGGATATCGATTTCCTCCACAAGCTTCCGATGAGTGTTTTTTAGTCTACTTTCGAGACGAGCCAGAATCATATTAAAAAACCAAAAGCAGAAGACACCCGCAATACAGCCCAACCCCAGAAGTATGATAGTGAAACGCGAGAGATAAGCGCTCTCCTCGCTGAAATCGACCAGCATAACGATACTGCCCATCTTCTTTCTGGAAACATCATACAAGCCCGTGAGACCAAAACGGTACATCCTGTCGTTGAACCGAACTTCCGGAAATCCGGTATTCTGCAGTTCCGGCCAGCTGTTCAGTAGAGAGACCAGGTTGTATGGCAGATGCGACAGGCTGTGATCTATGGCGACGATATCATCGAAACGGTCCCAGTCACCCTCCTTGCCCATCACACGCAGGCCGTTTTCCCAGCCGGAACGGTCCAAAAACTTCTTCTCGACTGTAAAAATCAATTTGACATCGTACATCTGCGTAAGCTGGTCGGTTATATGTTCGATTTCCTCGCCCAACTCCAGGTAGCCGACCAGTTCTCCGTCGATTCGCCACGGTGCCACCACCCTCAATGTAAACGTCCCCAGCGGTCCGAGTTCGATCCCCGATGAGATCATACCGCTCTGACCGGATTCAGTCATGGTATACCTGATGATCGAATCACCATAGCGCTCAGGATTGTGAACGCGCAAAAAGCAGTAGCGGTCGAGGTCATGGAAATAGAAATGCGTAATACGATACTTGGAGTTATACTCGTCGAAGAGAGGCAAACATCTTCTCAGCAACTGTTCACGATTTTTGGACTGCCAGGCCTTTTGAATCTTCGGGTTATCCGCAACACGATCCAAAAGCACTTTTATCAGGTCCGTATCGTCATCAAGGATATCCTGAAAACTCTTCTCGATCTGAACCAGTTTTTGAGAGAGATTTTCGTCCGCATTGTGGTTCTGGAGCGCGATCAAACTGTATAAGGCAGAGCTGACTATAACCGCCAGCGTAAGACCCAACGGTATCAGGATTTTCCGCCGGATGCCGGGAGTCGATCGATAGCCCCCATAGTTCGATCCGCTCTGATCAGGCCGGTTATCCATGTCTTCTAATGAACTCACCTGCTAAAAAGAATAAGACACTCAGAATAAATGACAGTTTCTCTGTCTTGTTGACCGGACTTTGTATATTGCTTCAAAGGTGATAAACATAACAGTAAGCCGGAACAACTCCCCATTTATCGAGTTTATCGGCATCTTTTGGCAAAATTTTGAGCGCGCAGGAGCTTAAACAACTATGTAAGAAGCAAAATAAAAAGCGGCCACAATGAGTGACCGCCATTGCATTCGAGCTTAATTTAAATTACGCGACAGTGATCTCATCGCACAGGAAAACATCCTGGATAGTATTCAGGAGTTTGATGCCTTCCTCGCGCGGTTTCTGGAATGATTTACGTCCGGATATCATCCCCATCCCGCCGGCGCGCTTGTTTATCACCGCGGTCCGAACCGCCTGCGCCAGATCGTTTTCTCCCGATGCGCCACCGGAATTGATCATGCCGATCCGGCCCATGAAGCAGTTGGCCACCTGGTACCTGGTCAGGTCGATCGGATTGTCCGAGGTCAGCTTGCTGTAAACCAGGTCATGGGTTTTACCAAAATTGATGGCCGTATAACCACCGTTGGTCGTGGCCTGTTTCTGTTTAACGATATCAGCTTCGATAGTGACACCGAGATGGTTGGCCTGGCCGGTGAGATCCGAGGCGGTATGGTAGTCTTTGTCTTTTTTGAATTCAGAATTGCGCAGGTAACACCACAGCACCGTAAACATACCGAGATCATGGGCTTTCTCGAAAATATCGGAGACTTCCTGAATCTGGCGGTTGGATTCAGGCGCGCCAAAATAGATAGTCGCGCCGATTCCGACCACACCCATGTCGAACGCCCGCTCGACCGTGGCAAACGGGATCTGGTCGTAGGTGTTGGGATAGGTCAGCATCTCGTTGTGATTGATCTTGAGGATGAAGGGAATCTTGTGGGCATACTTGCGCGCCACAGTACCCAGGACACCATAGGTCGAGGCGACTCCGTTGCACCCTCCCTCGATCGCCAGCTTAATAATATTTTCGGGATCGAAATAGTCAACATTTGGAGCAAACGATGCTCCACCCGAATGCTCGATTCCCTGGTCGACCGGCAGAATCGAGAGATAGCCGGTACCGGCCAGGCGCCCATGGTTGTAAAGCCAGTTGAGGTTTTTCAGGGTGTTGATGGAACGATCGGAATTGACGAAAATACGGTCAACGAAATCAGGTCCGGGCAGATGAAGCCGGTTTTTGGGAATACCGGAACACTTGTAGTCCAGCAGTTTGACATCATCGCCTAAAAGCTCTTTTAATTTGTCATAGCTTGCCATACGTGACTCCTTTCAGGCATCTATATTGCATATGTTGTCCATTTATTTGAGATCAATAGTCAAATCGGGCCCCTGCCCGGCGGATACCCGCATCTGCCGGGAGAAAAACAGCTCTCGCTCGTCAGTATACAGTATCCAACACATTTTTTGGAGCGCCGGTTTCTGACCTGCGCAAAAGATATACTTACCCATTTGTAAAACTACTAAATTTTTTTACTGTCCACAAGTAATTTGGCAATCGATGCCCTAACTCTTATATTGGCGGCATGTTTATATCACAACTTGAGTTGACCAACTTCAGAAACATCGAAAAAGCCGGGCTCGCCTTTTCAGAGAGCACCAATTTAATCGTCGGCCCCAATGGCGCTGGCAAAACAAATATCCTCGAAGCGCTCTACTACTGTGGCACCGGAAGATCGTTTCGAACCCATTTCGATGAAACCCTGATCCGCCGCGACACAGATTTTTTCAGGCTGGTAAGCGAAGGCCAAATCGATCCCCACCAGGTCACGGTCGAAGTCGGGGTAGAACCCGGATCCCGCAAGATGATCAAGGTCAATTCAGCTCCGCTCAAGAAACTGGCCGATCTCTACCAGTATTTCAGGCTGGTCGAGTTCTCACCCTACGACCTCGACCTCGTGATCGGGCCACCGTCATCGCGCCGGCGATTTCTGTCTCTGACGATCTCGCAATCAACACCAGCGCACATCGCCCTTTTAAGCGATTATTCCAAGTTGCTGGCCCAGCGCAACGCCCTGCTCAAGGATTACCAGGAACGGGGAAGCCTGAGCGAGCAGATGGAAACCACTCTGGCGATCTGGGACGAGAATCTGGCGCAGTCAGCGGTAGAGATCAACACCGTCAGGGCTGAATTCATCGACCAGCTGTCACCACTGGCAACCGATTTCTACAACCGTATCAGCGGTCACGATGAGGACTTCAAACTTATGTACAGTCCCTCGCCCCGCCTGCCGGAATTTACCGCTGAAAACTTTGCCGCCAAGCTCAAAAGCCGTCGAAGACGCGAGCTGGCGATGGGGCAGACACTCTACGGCCCCCATCGCGATGAACTCCAGTTTCTTGTCAAGGATGCCGAAGCCCGCTCGTACGCCTCCCAGGGTCAGATCAAGACCGCCGTGTTGAGCGTAAAACTCGCTCAACACCAATACCTTAAGGATAAACTCGAGCAGGCGCCTGTGATGCTTCTGGATGAAATCTATTCCGACCTCGACCGCAAACGACTCGGATTCATTACAGACCTCCTCCCGGATCTGGGCCAGACATTCGTGACCACCTCTAAGACATCTGAAATCAACGACTTAAGTATTTTTATTTGTAAGCACAGGATCGAGGGCGGTATTCCGACTGAACTGAAATAGTATTTATAACTCTATGTACTACATATTATTACAAGTGCAAAAATGTTAAAAAATTAATGTTTTTTGCTTGCGGATGGCTTTAAATTAAGCTATATTAATAAGTTATGAAAAATAGCGAGCCCGAGAAAATCGGGGCGGTAGTGGCCGAGCTGATCCGGAAATTCGGTTACGAAGGTAAACTTCGGGAGGTCGACGCTGTAAAACTGTTTAACGAAGTGGCCGGCAAGGAAATCGCCCGTCACTGCCGGGCAGTTAAGCTAACTGACGGACGTCTGATAGTCAAAGTCTCCGATCCGATCTGGCGGCAACAACTGGTCTTTCTAAAAGGGGAATTGATCGCCAAACTGAATGCCAGACTTGATAAAAGCATTGTAAAAGATATCTATTTGAAGTAAGGCTGTGTATGAGCGCTAAGAAAAAGGAAACTAAAATGAAGCAGACAGATAAAGCGGTCGACCCCGTCGATGTCTTAAACGAGATCGGCGTAAAATACGACGCGCGTTCGATTACCGTGCTGAAAGGGCTGGAGGCGGTGCGCAAGAGGCCGGCGATGTATATCGGTGACACCGGCCGGCGCGGACTGCATCACCTGGTCTACGAGGTAGTCGATAACTCGATCGACGAGGCCCTGGCCGGTTACTGTAACACGATAAAAGTGATCCTCAATAAAGACGGATCGGTATCAGTGACCGACAACGGACGCGGTATACCCGTCGATAAACATCCGACCCAGAATCGTCCCGCGGTCGAGGTGGTCATGACCATGCTTCATGCCGGCGGTAAATTCGATCATCAATCCTATAAGGTTTCGGGCGGGCTCCACGGTGTGGGTGTCTCCGTCGTCAACGCTCTTTCGGAGTGGTGCGAGGTCGAAATCTCCCGCGACGGCGATGTATATTATCAGAAATATGAACGTGGTATGGCGACCTCCGAGCTCAAAAAGATCGGTAAACGCAAGACCTCAGGAACCAAGACCACGTTCAAACCCGACGGCGAGATATTTAATGACACTATTTTCAGTTTCGACCGCCTGGCCACCCGTATGCGCGAACTGGCGTTTCTGAACAAGGGTCTCAAAATCGAAATTAGAGACGATATCAACGATCGTTCCGATTTCTATTTCTACAAGGGCGGGCTGGCATCGTTTGCCGAATACCTGAACGAGAACAAGAATCCGATTTACAAGAAGCCGATATATTTTTCCGACACGCGGGAAGGCGTGGAGGTCGAGTTTGCGATCCAGCACAATGACTCCTTCCAGGAGAATGTTTTTTCCTATGTCAACAACATCAACACGATCGAGGGCGGTACGCACCTGATCGGTTTCAAGACCGCGCTGACACGTACGATCAACAACTACGCCTCGAAGAACAAGCTCTTGAAAAACGGCGATAAAACCCTTTCCGGCGATGATGTCCGTGAGGGTTTGACAGCGGTAATTTCAGCCAAGGTGCCGGATCCGCAGTTTGAGGGTCAGACCAAGACCAAGCTGGGCAACTCGGAAGTCAAAGGGGTGGTCGAGCAGATCGTGGGCGAGAACCTGAGCTATTTTCTGGAGGAAAATCCTTCCATCGCCCGCAAGATCATCGACAAGGGAGTGAACGCCCTGCGTGCCAGGGTGGCGGCCCGCAAGGCCAAGGACCTGGCCCGTCGCAAAACCGCGCTCGACTCGGGTCACCTGCCGGGTAAACTTGCGGATTGCTCGATGAAAGACCCGGATGCCTGCGAGTTGTTCCTGGTAGAGGGTGATTCCGCGGGAGGCAACGCCAAAACCGGTCGCGACCGCCGTTTCCAGGCGATTCTTCCGCTCAAAGGTAAAATTATCAATGTCGAAAAGGCCCGGCTCGACAAGATCCTTTCAAACGAAGAGATCAGGACCATGATCACCGCCCTGGGAACTGGTGTGGGAGGCGATAATTTCGATATCGAGAAACTGCGCTACGGCAAGATAATCATCATGACCGACGCTGATGTCGACGGTTCGCATATCCGCACTTTGATTTTGACGTTCTTCTTCCGTTACCTGAAAGAATTGATCGAGAGCGGTCATATGTATATCGCCAATCCTCCGCTCTACCGTGTATCTCACGGCAAAAAGGAAGTTTACGCTTTCTCCGACGAGGAACTTAAACGGGTTATCAATGAACAGTTTGCCAAAGTCAAGGATTCCAACTTGCATATACAGCGCTACAAGGGACTGGGTGAGATGAACCCGGAACAGCTCTGGACAACCACCATGGATCCGGACAAGCGCAGTCTCCAGCAGGTCACGATCGAGAGCGCCCAGGAAGCGGACAAGATCTTTACCATGCTGATGGGTGACGTGGTCGAGCCGAGACGTAACTTTATCCAGCAAAACGCGCGTTATGTGCAAAACCTGGATGCCTGATTAATATGGATACAATCGGGGGGCATTTATATCAGCTAAAGCCAGCCAGAAGAGGATATAGAAAATGGTAATGGAACGCGAAAATATACAGCCGGTCGCCCTGGAAGAGGAGATGAAATCGAGTTACCTTGATTACTCGATGTCGGTCATTACAGCCAGGGCGTTACCAAACACCTACGACGGATTGAAACCCTCCAACCGCAGAATCCTGATCGCCATGAACGATCTCAACCTGTCGCCCGGTCGGCCATACCGTAAATGCGCCAAGATCGCCGGCGACACCTCAGGCAACTATCATCCTCATGGCGAGGGTGTAGTTTATCCGACCCTGGTACGGATGGCACAGGATTTCAATATGCGTTACACCCTGGTACAGGGGCAGGGCAATTTCGGTTCGATCGACGGCGACCCGGCGGCCGCCATGCGATACACCGAGGCAAGGCTGACACCGCTGGCGATGGAGATGCTGGCCGATCTTGAGAAAGATACTGTCGACTACGTTCCCAACTACGATGAAACCCGCAAGGAACCGGTGGTCCTGCCCTCCAAGTTTCCGAACCTGCTGTGCAATGGTTCCTCCGGTATCGCGGTCGGGATGGCGACCAATATCCCACCTCACAATCTCGAGGAAGTCGTCGACGCGATCCGCGCCGTAATCGACAATTCCGAGATACCGGACGAGGAGCTACTGACCCATATCACCGCTCCCGATTTTCCAACCGGCGGGATTATCTACGGGCGCAAGGGTATCAAGGATGCCTACCTGACCGGCCACGGCAGGGTGGTTGTGCGCGCTCGTGCCAGTATCGAAAAGCAGAAAAACGGCAAGGAATCGATTATTGTATCCGAACTCCCGTACCAGGTCAACAAGGCCAACCTGCTGGAGAAGATCGCCAACCTGGTCAATCGCAAGACGATCGAGGGGATCACCGACTTACGCGATGAATCCGACCGCGACGGTATGCGGATCGTGATCGAGCTCAAACGCGACGCACCCGCGGCGGTTGTGTTAAATCAGCTCTTCAAGCATACCATGATGCAGAATACCTTCGGCGTCAATATGCTGGCTCTGGTCGACGGTGTCCCGAAAACATTGACCTTGCGCATGATGCTGGATGAGTTCATCCGACATCGTCATACAGTCGTCACCCGCCGTACCCAGTTCGAACTGGACAAGGCAGAAAAACGGGCTCATATCCTCGAAGGGTTCAAGATCGCGCTCGACCATATCGACGCCGTCATCACCCTCATCCGCGAATCCAAAACACCGGCAGAAGCTAAAACCGGCCTGATGAAAAAATTCGAGCTCTCCGACGTTCAGGCCCAGGCGATCCTGGATATGAGACTACAGCGCCTGACCGGTATGGAACGCCAGAAGGTTCAGGATGAGTACCTGGAGGTGATCAAGAATATCGAGACCTTGCGGGGTATCCTCAAATCCAAAGAAAAAAGAATGCAGATCATCAAAGATGAACTCACCGAGCTCAAAAATAAATATGGCGATCCTCGTCGGACCATGGTTACCGACGAAGAGGAGGAATTCTCGCTCGAGGATTTGATCGCCGAGGAAGATATGGTTATCACGATTACGCATGGCGGATATATCAAGCGTATCTCTACTTCCGCCTACCGCCGTCAAAAACGTGGCGGGCGCGGTGTGATCGGTATGGAGGTCAAAAAAGAGGATGTGATCGAGCACCTCTTCGTCGCCTCCACCCACGACTATATCCTCTTCTTCACCAATTTCGGCAAGGTCTACTGGATCAAGGTCCATGCCCTTCCGATCGGGGGCCGGATGTCCAAGGGTCGTCCGATCGTCAACCTGCTGAATCTCCAGCCGGGTGAATCGATTCGCGCCTTCCAGCCGGTACGTGAGTTCGAAGAGGGACTCTATATCGTCATGTCTACCCGCAAGGGCCAGGTCAAAAAGACCGAGTTGACAGCTTTCTCGCATCCTCGGCGCGACGGCATCATCGCCATGACCATACCGGAAGGCTCCGACGATGAACTGATCGAGGCCGGGCTGACCGACGGAACCTCTGAGATCATTTTAGCCACTCGCGAGGGGCAGGCAATTCGGTTTGGCGAAGATAAAGTACGCGCCATGGGCCGTACAGCATACGGAGTCAAAGGAATCAACCTCGGCAAAAATGACTATGTTATCAGTATGGTGGTCGTTCGCCGGATGACCACTCTTTTGTCTGTCACTGAAAACGGCTACGGCAAACGTTCGAATATTGTTGATTATCGAATCACCAACCGCGGTGGAAAAGGAGTAAAGAATATTAAGGCCAGCGACCGCAACGGCAAGGTTGTGGCGGTAAGAGAAGTAGTCGATCAGGATGAACTGATGATCATCACCAACAAAGGAATCGTAATCAGAACCCAGATCAGTTCGATCCGTACGATCGGCCGCAACACCCAGGGCGTCAAACTGATCAACCTCGACAAAGACGACAAGGTGATCGATGTGGCCCGGGTGGTTTCCGCTAAACAGGAAGAAGAAGGCGCCGAAGGCTGATCGCTATAAAAATGCATTCAAAATAAGGCAGGTTCAATATATGGCCTGCCTTTTTATTTTGTTGTAACCCGCAGGTTTATCCGGAGTGTACGTTTTACGCGAAGCATTGCGAAACAGCAGATGAAGTATTTTCCAGAGTTGCAGTTGCATCAGGCCTTGATTTGCGACAGCAAGTCGGAAATTGTGACCTGGCGCGTTCAGTCTGCCAGGCCACACCACCGAATTAAAGTCAGTGCCAGGACCTGTCAGAACAAACGATGAGACCTACCTCTAAGAAAAGTAGTCAGGCTACCCTGATTCTGCAACTCACACAGGCCGGGGATACAATTGTAAGGCCCCCAAATCAGCACAACCACACTGGGCTGGATATATATAAAGTCGACAGGAGTCGGCAGGATAAAAGCCTCGCCCTGAGACCAGAGGTAGTTAACTACAACTTCAATTCTAACAGGTTGCAGTCGTGCACACGCTTGAATCTCTTACGGATCATTTCCGTATCGTCGCCGGTGTAATGCGCCAGCACATGTACCGGTTTCAGGTCTGCGATTGAACTCTTGAGCACTTCAGACTGCTCATCGAAATCCATGTAGACATGCAGATACGACATGACTTTTCTGAAGCCATTGCGTTTGTACCAGGCCAAAACGAAGTCATCGTCACGGGTGTACGCTTCGAACCTCTTGATCTTCTTTTCACGAGCCCGCCAAGCCGCCTCATCGAGCAGTTTCGTAGCCAGCTTCTGTCTGCGATATTCAGGCCTGACCGCAAGATTCCAGATCATCCCCGCCGGAAACTCGCCCTCACGGCAGATATCGCATGGCACGAACTCACATTCGATTTCAATCAGCCCGGCTATCCTTCCCCCATCAACCGCCACCAAATCGATCAGCGGATTGTCGTACGAGGCTTTTCTCAACTGGACATCATCGTGGTACGCCGAATCAAAAAAAGACAGCAGTCTGCATTTCAGCCAGCCGGGTTCATCTTCAGGTTTGTATTCACGTATTTTAATCATGGTGTCTGCTTGTTTATTGAAAAGACAAACTGTATCGACAGAAATTAAAAGTCAATTAAAAAACTATGCGCGTTGAAATCTGTCATAGTTTTTGCCTGACCGCTGTTCATCAGATGATATTTTATACATCTGCTGTAATAATCCGGATCAAGGATTGAGAATGCTCTGGACTTTATGAAGTAGTTTTATTCTTCAGTTTTCGAATTTGATTGAGAGGATTTTAAAGACTTTTTGAACCTTTTACCGATCGAGAGAGTAACAAAATTCAGCAGTGATAAAACCAGAGCGATTTCATACTTGCCCCAGGCAACCGCAACCCCGATGGCACCGACATTCCAGATACTTGCGGCTGTGGCCGTTCCTGACACTGATCCTTTGGTCTTGAGGATTGCTCCACCACCGATAAATCCAATACCAGTAGCGATTCCGTAGATGACTCGCGATTCGGCATCGGTAGTCGAGAGCACATCAATCCCGATCAGCATGAATCCACAGGAAGCTACCGCAACCAGTGGGAAGGTACGCAATCCGGCGCTTTTGACACTGGATTCGCGGTTGAGCGCGATCGGGAGAGCGAGCGCGTAGGCGATTGCAAGATGATAGAGGTTATGAAGCATCAAACTCCAGTTTAGTTCCATGACTTTTCCAATCGCGATCTGTTATGACGTTTGCCTTTATCTATATAATCCCATGCGGGATTCGATAGTTCCTTAGTTAAATACCAACTGGTGTACTTATCTATTGCGGTCTGTTGCATTAGTGTATACGGGCGAATACAAGCTGGCTGACGAACTGCTTTTCTGATCACAAGCTTGGATATTGAATGCTAAAAATACTTCTGCGTGATCGGCATACGCCGATCGCGTCCGAAAGCGCGCGGGGTGATCTTGATTCCCGGGGGCGACTGGCGGCGTTTATACTCCGACATATCCACCAGCCGGATAATCCGCCTGACCAGCTTGCGGTCATAACCTGCTTTTACGATCTCGCGCTGGCCCATGTCGCTTTCAATATACATCTTCAATATCGGATCGAGCTTTTCGTAGGGCGGAAGGCTGTCGATATCTTTCTGGTCGGGACGAAGCTCAGCCGAGGGTGGTTTGGTGATGATCGAACGGGGAATAACTGTCTTTCCGCGCATCCGATTATAATATCGCGCCAGCTGAAACACCAGGGTCTTGTAGACATCTTTCAGCACCGCGAACCCGCCCGCGGAATCGCCGTAGATCGTGAAATATCCAACCGAGACCTCGGACTTATTGCCGGTCGTCAGTACAATCCAGTTAAACTTGTTCGAAAGTGCCATCAGGATATTACCACGAATCCTGGCCTGCAGGTTCTCCTCGGTGATATCTTCTTTTAAGCCTGCAAACTGCTCCGACAGGAGAGCTTTGAA
>WJMC01000042.1 GCA_014728145.1 Candidatus Zixiibacteriota bacterium
AAAGCTGGGCGACAGGGATTCGAACCCCGATTCTACGGTCCAGAGCCGCATGTCCTACCATTGGACGATCGCCCAGTAAGCCAGAATAATATAAATTTCTAAATCGTTGTCAAGCCCACTCTTAAAAATATAACCGGCAGGCTCGTATTTATAGAAGCGCCCTACTCACCCATAAGTTCCTTGAGCTGTTTGCGCTTTTTTTTCAGCTGTTTATAAACCCGGTCCTGTCGCCTGCGGTCGAACATCGCCTCCCGTACCGCCTGCTTATATTCAGCCTCGAGCCGTTCGATCTCTTTTTCGAGTTTTGTGTTCTTGTCGACTGTAGTCACAATTTTCACCGCTTGCCGTTTTCCTATAAAGATCGGATAAATTCGATCGCCCTTGACAGTCTTTTGTCAACTTCCGGCTGATTTATAAGCTCGATTATATCGAACAAACCCGGACCACCGGTCATGCCGGTTAAAGCCAGACGGGTGGGATGGATCAATTGACCCGCCCCAACCTCCATCGATTCAGCCAGACCGCGGATGGCCTGCTCAGCTACAGACTTGGTCAGATCCTGATGTTTGCCGAACTCCTCTCTCAGTTTTTTCAGCTTTTCAGCCACACCTTCCTTGGCAAATCGCTTTTTAACACCCTTGGGATCATACTCGAAATCATCCTTGAAGAAATAATAACCCTTCTCGGCGAAATCGTAAAGATTCTCGCATCGTTCCTTGAGCTGTTCGACGACTTTGAGCATCCACTGCCAGCGGGTTTCGATCCAGTACTTGGTGGCCAGGTCTTTCTCCATCAGAATAGGCTGGATCCTTTCGACCAGTGTATGGTTGTCCATTTTCATGATATACTGGCTGTTCATCCAGGTCAGCTTGACCGGGTCGAAAACGGCATTATTGGGATTGATGCCCTTGAAATCGAAAGTTTTGATGATCTCTTCCCGGCTCATGATTTCGCGGTCGTCTTTGGGCGACCATCCCAGAAGAGCCAGGAAATTGAACATCGCCTCCGGAAGAATACCTTCATCGCGATATTCAGTCACAGATTTATCGCCTTTACGCTTGGAAACTTTTGAGCGGTCGGGACGCAATAGCAACGGTATATGGGCGAACTGCGGAAGTTGTGCATTCAGAGCTTTGTAAATTTCAACCTGCTTGTAGGTGTTGGCGATATGGTCATTGCCCCGGATTACGTGGCTTATACCCATCTCGATATCATCCGCCACAACCGCGAAATTGTAGATCGGACTGCCGTCGGAACGGACAATGATGAAATCATCCAGGTCGGCATAGGCTTTCGAGACCCTACCCAGGACCTGGTCTTCGAAGCTGACTTCACCCTCCAGGGGAAGCTTCAGCCGAACAGTGAATTTATTACCGTCATCCAGCCTGGCCTTGATCTGATCATCGCTCAGGTCGCGGCACTTGCGGTCATATTGATATGTCTTTTTCTCTTTTTGGGCGCGGTCACGTTTCTCGGCCAGTTCCTGAGAAGTGCAGAAGCAACGGTAGGCGGCACCCGATTCCAACAGCTTTTCAGTGTAGGGAGGATAATGGTCGAATCTCTGCGACTGGTAATAAGGCCCCTCATCCCAATCGACCGCGAGCCACTGAAGACCCTCCAGGATCACCGCCACCATATCTTCTGATGAGCGGGCCTGGTCGGTATCCTCGATCCGAAGAATAAATTTTCCACCTTTGGCTTTAGCGTAAAGATAATTAAAAATCGCCGTACGCGCGGTTCCGACATGCAGATACCCCGATGGAGAGGGTGCTATCCTGACTCTGATATCGCTCATTTTCACCTTTCCTTTCGGGTAGAGGATAAGCGCGCTTATGTTTTATGGCAAGCACTTTTTTGACCCCCAAAAGGGGCCTAACAAACTTCTAAAACAAACCGAGGTGTTATTGGTTGCGTTTTATCTTTGAGGTCTTAATATGAAATGTATGCGATCACTGCTGATAACGCTTCTGATCATGATGTTTTCCCAGCTTTCCGCTGACAGTTCGGCAAAATTTCCATGTCGGTCTGACCTGAAACTGATTCAAGCCGGCCTGGATTTCAGCCTGGCCGAAAAATACAGTCAGGCCGATTCCTGCTACCAACTGTTGATCGATAAATATCCACAACACCCGGCCGGATATTACTTCATGGCAACCCAGAAATATAACCAGATGAAAGCAGGAGAACATTTCCTGTTCGAGGAGAAGTACTACGACTACCTCGACAAAGCCGTCGACCTGGCTGATGATATACGCAGGAAAGACCGCTACAACGCCTGGGCTTACTACTTTATGGGCTCGGCTTTTTTCTACCGCGCCATGTACGATCACCGCAAGGGCGGCCAACTCTCGGTAGTACGCAATTCGATCCGCGGTAAAAATCTGATCAAACGGTGCCTGAAGTACAATCCGGAAATATATGACGCCTACGTCTGCCTGGGATCATACAACTACTGGGGATCGGTCGAAACCCGCAACCTCAGCTGGATGCCGTTCTTTGGAGATAACCGCGAGGAGGGGCTGAAACAGCTCGAGCTTGCTCGTGACAGCTCTATGTTTTCACGTCGCCTGGCAGAAACGATCATGATTTATGTCTACACCGAGGAAAATAGTTTCGAACGAGCCTCGGAGATATTTTACAGATTATACGAATTATTTCCGGAAAGCTGTATGCCCCTCTGGGCGGGCGGGGAGATGTATTATAAGGCGGAAAAATATGATTCCGCGCTTTTAATATATGATACGTTGGTAAATCGAATCCAAACCCGGCAAACTCATAACAATCACAATCTATACCAGGCCTGTTTTTACCGTGCGCACTGCTATTTCGAGATGGAAAATTATCCGGAAGCATTGAAACAGGTCGAATACTGCCAAAGCATACCTCTTTCTGAGGATGTCCGTGACAACCTCAAGTCTTACCGCGAAGAGCTTAAAAATATCCGCCGGAAAATAGCTGAAAACAGGTAAAAAACGGCCGGTCAGAATGCCACACACAGGGGTAAATAGGTGAGCTCCTAATTAGGGAATCTAGCGGCAGGATTCTGACCGGCAACGCCTGTCATCCGTATTGTTTTCATGATCGGGGTGTTGAAACTAAAGGTGACGTAACTACCACTTAAAAGAAGACACTGGTTGTCCTGATGTCAAGTTAAATCTGCACCTGATTCCATATTATTGCTGTCATGGTTATCTCGCTCAGATTCAACCTGCCTGCCCAGACCGAACAGAAATGACAAGAGCAGGATAGCGATACCGACTGTAACTTCGGCATCGGCAATGTTAAAAGTCGGCCAGCGGTCGAATTGATAGCCGAAAAAATTGATTTTAAAAAAGTCGAAATCCAGAAAGTCAACCACCGCGCCCATGCGGATACGATCGAACAGGTTACCGACAGCCCCGCCCAGAATTAAAAATAATGCAAAATCTACATAGCTGTTCTTACCGAATTCACGATACAGGAAGAATATCACCAGCCCGATCACTATCAAGGCCGAAACCAGGTAAAATACGTTCGACCCGAGACGGCTTCCGAATGCTCCGCCCTGGTTGAGGACATAAGTCAGGTGAAAGAAATCCTCGATTACCGGTACCGACTGACCCAGCTTGAGGTTGGCCTGAACCACAAGCTTGGTAACTATATCCAGTATAGCCGCTGAAATGGTCAGGAATATATATGGGATCAGGCGTTTATTCATGCAGTCATATCGATTAATGTCGATTCCCTCTCAATGAGACGTGACCGGAAAGGCGATTTCAGGTCCGTGATACAGTGATCGTAGCCGGCTGACCGTTAATATCCCAGTCCTGTGTGACTTCGCCTTTTACTTCACCGCGTGCCATCTCGTCAGCCAGTGTCTCGGTTTTAATGTACTCTCCGAATTTATCGAGTGTCTTGTCGATCGGATCGGTCGATTTGACCGCTACTTTGATCCTGTCTGTGACGTTGAAATCAGCGCTTTTACGCATATTCTGGATCTTGTTGATCAGCTCGCGGGCATAACCTTCCATGACAAGGTCCTCTGAAAGTTCGGTTGAAACCGCCACACTGATACCGTCATCGGCCTCGACCGCATAGCCCTCCCGATCCTGGGTTTCCAGTTCGATTTCGCCGTCGGATATCTGGAAATCCTCACCATCGAGAGCCAGAGACAGCTTTCCGCTTTTACGGAATTCCCGCAGGTCGGAATCGGGCAGACTCTCGATCGCGGTTTTGGCCAGTTTGATCTTGGCGCCCAGCTTGGGACCCAGCAGTTTGAAATTCGGTTTGGCGGTTAACTCAATGATCTCAGCATCATCAGATGAGAACCTGACATCCTTAATATTTATCTCCTCGGCGATCACCGGTTTGAGATCATCGAGATCTGTTTTATGCAGGTGTTTCGGCAGAACCGCGATCATCTCGGCCAGTGGTTGACGGATTTTGAGACGCGCTTTGGTGCGCGCGGTACGGGCTAACGACACGATCGAAATGACCGAGGACATTCGAGTTTCCAGCTTTTCATCTATCTTATCCTGGTCGAAATCGGGAAAATCAGTCATGTGGATAGACTCTTTTCCTGACGGCACCAGCTCACGGTAGATCTTTTCGGTGAAAAACGGCATGATCGGCGCCAGGACCTGGGCGATTTTAACCAGGGCTTCATGAAGTACCGAAAAGGCACGGAACTTGTCCGGATCATCGCCTTCACCCCAGAATCGCCGACGGCTTCGGCGTACATACCAGTTGGAAAGCTCATCGACCACGAACTCACCGACCTTACGGTAAGTAGTAGTCAGACGATAATCATCCAGCTTCTCACGCGTATCCTTGATCACGCTGTTGAGACGGCTTAAAAGCCAGCGGTCGATTTCGGTTTGAGGACCGGCCTTCTCGTTGAGAAATTCTGCCAGCGATTTATCATCTTTTAAAGCGCGTTCGGCCAGCTTGTCGATATTGGCATAGATCGCAAAGAAAGAATATGTGTTGCGCAATGTCCCCAGCACCTTGCGCTGTGATTCGGCCAGTGCCTCTATATCGAAGCGAGTCGGCAACCAGGGCTGATTGACTGTCACCAGGTACCATCTCAGAGCATCAGCGCCGTAGTTTTCCAGAACCTCCCAGGGATTGACCACATTGCCGATATGTTTGGACATCTTCTTGCCGTCTTTATCGAGGATGAATCCGCACACGATCAAATTTTTGAAGGGGGCGACATCCTTGTACAAGGTCGAGATCGCCACCAGCGAATAGAACCACCCGCGGGTCTGGTCGACCGCTTCGGAGATGAAATCGGCCGGGAAAGACTTCTCCCATTTTGTGGTGTCGCCAAAAGGATAATGATGCTGCGCGAACGGCATCGCCCCCGAATCGAACCAGACATCGATCACCTCGGGGGTGCGGTACATCCATTCCTGATCCTCCTCGTTGTAAATCCGGATATCATCGACGTAAG
This sequence comes from Candidatus Zixiibacteriota bacterium, assembly GCA_014728145.1. NCBI lineage: Bacteria > Pseudomonadati > Candidatus Zixiibacteriota > Candidatus Zixiibacteriota bacterium. The sequence continues at coordinate 5,435 of WJMC01000042.1, forward strand.
GTTTATGCAAATCGATATCATCGGGCACATTTTCACCCTTCTGCTTCAATTCCTCAACTGATCCGATCGCGACCTGTTTGCCGGTCTTTTCGCCGATCCAGATCGGAAGCGGGGTTCCCCAGTAACGCTCACGGGAGAGCGCCCAGTCGACATTGTTTTCAAGCCATTCGCCGAAGCGACCGGAACCGATTTCCGGTGGATACCAGTTGATCGTGCGGTTGTTTTCCAACAGCCTGTCCTTGAACTGAGTGGTGCGGATGTACCATGACTTGCGGGCGTAGTAGATCAATGGAGTGTCGCATCGCCAGCAGAACGGGTAATTATGAGTAAATTTTTCTTTCTTGAAAAGCAGGCCACGTTGTTTGAGGTTGTTTATGATCAGCGGGTCGGCGTCTTTTATAAACTTCCCTGCGAAATCTGTTACTTCCTCGGGCAACAGACCTGTCGAGGTTACCGCCTGCAGGAAAGTGAGATCGTACTTCTGGCCGACCGTATAGTCATCCGCACCGAAAGCCGGAGCGACATGCACAATCCCGGTGCCATCCTCGAGAGTAACGAAGTCGGCATTGGTAACGAAGTAGCCGTTATCGACTGTATCCTTGTAGTAATCAAACAGGGGCTCATATTCCCAGCGTTCCAGCTCAGTACCCTTGTAGCGTTTGACAATTTCGAACTCTTCTTTGAGGATACTGTTCGCCAGCGCTTCGGCCAAAATCAGGTTCTGGTCCTTGTACTTTACCTCCACATAATCGGCTTCCGGATGAACCGCCAGGGCCATGTTCGAAATCAATGTCCAGGGCGTCGTGGTCCATACCAAAAAAAAGCGGTTGTCCTCACCTTTCAGTTTGACCTTGACAAAAACCGAGGGATCGGCCACCTCCTGGTAGCCCTGTGCGACCTCATGAGAGGACAGCCCGGTCTCACAGCGCGGGCAGTAAGGCAGGATCTTATGACCCTGGTAGAGCAGGTCGCGTTTATGAAAATCGGCCAGGATATGCCAGACTGATTCGATGTAATAATTTTCGCAGGTGATATAGGCATTGTCCAGATCGAGCCAGTAACCGATACGTTCGGTGATCTTGTTCCAGTCCTCGAGGTATGTGAATACCGATTCACGGCATTTCTTGTTGAATTTGTCGATCCCGTACTTTTCGACATCGGACTTATTGTGCAGGTCGAGTTTCTTTTCGACTTCGATTTCGACCGGCAGGCCGTGTGTATCCCAGCCGGCCTTGCGGTCGACATGATAACCGCGCATGGTCCAGTAACGGCAGGCGAAGTCCTTGAGCGTGCGCGAAATTATATGATGAACCCCGGGTTTACCGTTGGCGGTCGGCGGTCCCTCGTAGAAAACATACTCCGGCCGTCCGGAGGAATGCTCCAGCAGTTTATTGAAAATATCGTTTTCTTTCCAGTACGAGATTACCTCTTCTTCCAGACTGGGATGTGAAAATCCGTTTTTGAGTTCATCTAACATAATCTCACCTGCAAATATTACTGGTTTATACTTCGAGTTTACCTACAACAGCTTCGGCAACTTTGGTCATCTTCGGTTCAGCCACCGCGGCATTGGCAAGAATCTCCTGGTGGCTGGTCGGTTCGAGCGCATCCGGCAGACCCATATCGGTCACGATCGAAAGCCCCAGGACCTTAGTTTTCTGGTGATGGGCGGCGATCACTTCCGGCACAGTCGACATACCGACTACATCGGCACCGATGATACGCAGAAAACGATACTCGGCGGCAGTCTCCAGGTTTGGACCCGGCACCGAGACATAGACACCTTTTTGTACTTTTATCTTCAGATCCAGCGCGCACTCCTCGGCCAGCTTGATCAGGTCGCGGTTGTAACAGTGGCTCATATCCGGGAATCGATCTCCGATCTCCGGATCGTTGTAGCCGATCAATGGATTCGAAGGCTGTAGATTGATATGATCGGTAATGATCATCAAATCGCCCGAACGAAACTGCGGGTTGAGTCCCCCGCAGGCATTGGAGACGATCAACACCTCGATGCCGAGAGCTTTCATGACCCGCACCGGGAACGTCACCTGCTTCATCGTATAGCCTTCATAAAAATGAAAACGGCCCTGCATCGCGACCACGTCTTTTCCTGCCAGGCTTCCGAAGATCAACCTTCCGGCATGACCCTCGACTGTCGAGACCGGGAAATGACGGATGGTTTCATACCCGACTGTCTCCTGTATATCGGTTTTGTCCGCCAGTCCGCCCAGGCCGGTGCCCAGAATGATGCCGATTTTGGGAGCTTTCTCGGTAACTTTGCGGATATCCTCGACCGCTTCACTGATATGCTGTCTGAGTTCTTTCATGTTTATCTCTCATCCTCCACTTTATTGTCGACTTTAATCATCTCCGGCGGCATTTCCTCCGGCCTCAAACTATCTGTTTCCTCTTTCATCCGTTCAAGCATCTCCAGGTGCGAACTCAAAAGTGTCTTAAAGCGTGCGTAGAACTGGTACCACTCGCCCTTGAGCACCTCGAATTTACTTTCCATTCTGCGGATCTGACCGGCACGGTCCTCGACCAGGTGGTCGGCTTTGACCTGTGCTTCGCGGATGATCAGCTCGCTTTCCTTGTGCGCGTTTTTGCGGACTTCGTCGGCCGACTCCTGAATCCTCAGCAATGTATTTTTTAGGGTTTCTTCCAGCTCTTCGTACTTTTCAAGTTCCTGTTTAAGGCTTTCAAGCTTCTCAGTTAATCTGCTTCTCTCGGTACCGTCTCGTTCGAGTTGATCCGCGATTTTACTGAGCAACTGATCGACTTCCTGCTTGTCATAACCTCGAAAGCGTGTTGCCAATTCCGGATGTCTTAAATCCTGTGCTGTCAATTTTATTTCATCACCCATTGTAATTCCTCGGTCCGAAGACTGCGCTTCCGACCCTGACCATGGTTGCGCCCTCGGCAATCGCCAGCTCGAAGTCACCACTCATTCCCATCGACAGGATCTCCATCTTCAAATTTTCCTGCTGATACTGTTTCATACTCTCGAAAAGTTCCCGGGTTGCGGAATAGCTCGCCCTGATCCGGGATTCATCGTCGGTCAAGGGGCCGATCGTCATGATCCCGCGTATATCCAGTTTAGGCAGTTCAGCCATTTTCAGGATTTCATCTTGGGCATCGGCAAGCGGGAGGCCGAATTTCGAATCCTCGCCCGAGCAGTTTACCTGGATCAAAACCTGAAACGGCTTTTCCGCCCGTTTATCGATCTCCTTTGCCAGTTTGTACGAATCGACCGACTGGATCATGTCGAACAACGGCAACGCCTTTTTGACCTTGTTACGCTGGAGATGCCCGATCAGGTGCCAGCGCGCATTGCCCTCGACTTTAGGTTTTTTCTCCTCGAATTCCTGTACTTTGCTCTCGCCGATATCGCTCGCACCGGCTGAAATGGCGGCGCTCAAATTCTCTGCCGGAAACGTCTTGGAGACCGTCACCAACGTGACCGGATCGCCCGCGCGACCGCTGTTTTCAAGAGCTCGCGCAATTTTTTGATTGACCTGTTCGAGACGTTTCGCGATTTCAGCTACCGACGTCATAACCTGTTATTTTACCAGTTTGACAGGTAAAAAGCAAGCATATTATTGGTCGCTTAAATGTGCTATAAATTCTCTAATAATGTGTTATTTGAGCAACAGCATCTTGCGCGAAACCGCCTGGTTTTCGCCCTTGAGACGGTAGAAATACACGCCCGAGGAGACTTTTTCAGCACTGCTGTCCCAGACTACCTTGTGATAGCCGGCATCCAGCACATCGTCAACCAAAGTGGCCACCTTCCGTCCCAGGATGTTGAAAACCTCCAGGCGCACCGCCTGCTGTTTGTCGAGGGCAAACTCGATTGTGGTAGCGGGGTTGAAGGGGTTGGGATAATTGGCAAAAAGTTCGAATTTATCAGGAATACCGCCGGGATCCTGCGGGTTTTCGGCTGACACCATAAAATCATTAAATCGCAGTACAGCCCGGGGCACGACTACATCGAATTCCGCCAGGGAATCGACACCGATTATGGCAAATGCGGCGGTGTCGACCTGGCCGGGCGCGAGGTCGAACGGACCGGTTGCTATCAGGTGTGAATGATCCTTGGCATATACACTGGCGGTATCGACAAAGCCCTCTGACATGAACTGCCATTTCTCGCTTTTAGCAAAACCGTCACGAGTCCAGGCGGCACCATCGATCGATCGATACGAGGCTGTACCTTCGGAATTGAGAACGGCGATGCCCCGAATTGCGGAACCGTCATTGGCATACATATATCCCAGATCGAGATCACCGTCAAAACCGACCATATCTGCGCCATAGGGAAAATCCCAGTCGGCATAGAGTGCCACCCGCAATCCGCTCAGGGAACTGTCTGAGGTATTTTTGACTTCATAAGCCATGATAACGAATTGATCCTCGATATCTTCTTTATAGGCGAATGTACTCTGCCTGATCTCCACTCCCAGAGGTTGACAGGAGCCATTGTCATTGAACACCGAGATCGTGCGCTCCTCGGCATAGAAACTGGGAGCATAAGCTTTCAATCCGCCACCGGGTGCCACCTGAAGATCTATATCATTGGAATATGGAAGCATATTGCGGGCGGCATCGGAAACATGATCTGAATCCGATGCGATCATAAATGCCATTTCGTACAGGTATGATTGATTATCGGGAAGATAGATAAATCCGACACCACCGCTGTCGCTGGCAGAACCCTGTCCGAGACCGTAAATACCATAGTTCGAGACTGTGAACTGTACCTGGCCGGCCGTATGAGTGAAATGATCGCCTTCCTGCTTTGCACCAACTCGCAGGTATAACGGCAACGTATCCTGGTAACCTCCTGACCCGTTCAGGACGAGATCGAAAACGACCATCCTTCCGGCGCTTATCGAGTCATCGAACGCGATCCTGTAAGGCTGACCTGAATTGGAGGTTGAATCGTTTAAAGCGATTGCTCCGTAGT
>WJMC01000043.1 GCA_014728145.1 Candidatus Zixiibacteriota bacterium
AAGCAAACCCTTGAAAACATCTTCTCCGGTTCCTACCGGGTCGTAATTATGGATTGATCATATTCTGACAAGATCATCCCGATTGCACTTTTTTCTATCTCAAAAATTCTGTATATTTTGCGTGAACGGATCAGCATTTAACCAGGTAGATTGATTCAGATGGTCGAAGAAAAACTGACACCCCTGATGGAGCAGTATTTCCGGATCAAGAAAGATTACCCGGACAAGATCCTGTTTTTCCGCATGGGTGATTTTTACGAGATGTTTGGCGACGATGCCGAGGAGGCCGCGCCTATCTTGCAGATCGCGCTGACCTCGCGCGCGCATGGCAAATCGGCTCGCCTTCCGCTGGCCGGGATACCTTACCACGCCATGGACAAATACCTGGCGCGCCTGATCGAAGCCGGTAAAAAAGTTGTTATCTGCGAACAGACCGAGAATCCAAAACTGGCCAAAGGGCTGGTCAAACGGGAAGTTGTCGAGATCGTCACCCCGGGGACCTTCACTCCCGCCGGGGACAATGGTTATCGTCCCAATTATCTCGCAACTGCCGTAGTCGATGGCGACACCTGCGCGCTCAGCTATATGGAACTGAGCACCGGTGAATTTTATGTCGAGTCAATTAAATCAGAGGATCTGATCGACCGTCTCCGGACTATCTCGCCCAGCGAGGTGGTCCTGCCGGAAAGCGACGATTCGCTTCAATCACGGGTCAAACTCTATCTTCCGGAGGTTTCACTTTCCCGCCTGGAGGACTGGAAATTCGACTACGATACAGCGCACCAGAAGCTTCTCGATCTGTTCGGGGTCGACAATCTCGAGGGCTTCGGGATTTCGAACGGCTTCAGCGGGGTCGGCGCGGCCGGAGCTGTCCTGTATTATCTCGAAGAAAACAAGCTGATCGAACTCAAGCATATCCGTGGCTTGAAAATACCGCGCGATGATTCGCGCATGTTTCTGGATCAGGCCACGATCGAGAACCTCGAACTGTTTTCTTCGGCCTCCGGGAAATCACTGTACTCGATCTTGAACCGCACCCGTACCGCCATGGGCGCGCGTTTTCTGGCCCGCGCACTGCAGGCCCCGCTTCAGGATTTGGCCTCGTTGAAAACCCGCCAGGACAATCTTCAGCTTCTGGTGGATGACCGCCGGCTCCTGGAAATAATTGCTGAACATCTCAAGGTTATCTCAGACCTGGAGCGAATTGCCGGACGGCTCGGTCGTTTCCGTGCCGGACCGCGTGATTTGACAGCACTGGCGGTTTCATTGAAGTCGACTTTGGACCTTATTGAAAATGCAGATGAGCTCCCCGGCTGTGAGACGATGCTCGACGACGATGATTTGCGCGCGACAGCTGAGATTGCCGGACTTATCGAAACTGCGCTGGTGGATGATCCGCCGGCAACTATTACCGACGGTCACCTGATTCGTTCCGGTTACGATTTTAGCCTTGATGAACTCAAAGCCTCGATATCATCTTCGCAAAAATGGATAGCCGAGTTGCAGGCGATCGAAAAAGAGCGCACCGGTATCCCCAGCCTCAAGGTCGGATTCAACAAGGTTTTCGGTTATTACATCGAGGTCAGCCGTTCGTATGTCGACACGGTGCCCGAAGAATATGTGCGTAAGCAGACTCTGGTTTCAGCCGAGCGTTATATCACCGACGAGCTCAAGCAGAAAGAGGAGTTGATCCTTTCTGCTGAAGAGAAGATTAACAGCCGCGAGGAAATGCTCTTTCTTGAACTGCGTGAAAAACTTTCGGAGAAAATCGAACTGCTTCAGAAAACAGCTGATTATATATCTGAAACGGATTTTTATCACGCCCTGGCGCAGGCTTCCCTGAGCGGTAATTATATCCGTCCCGAACTGAACGATTCCGACAGGATCGAGATAAAAAACGGACGCCATCCGGTCATAGAACAGATTCTGCCCTCCGGCAAATTCGTCCCCAATGACACCATGGTGGATACCCGCAAAAGCCAGATTCATCTGATTACCGGGCCCAATATGGCCGGGAAGTCGACCTACCTGAGGCAGGTCGGACAATTGGTACTGATGGCGCAGGTGGGTGCATTTATCCCGGCTGAGAGCGCCGAAATAGGGCTGGTCGACCGCATCTTCACAAGGGTCGGAGCGACCGATAAGATCACCCTGGGACAGTCAACTTTTCTGGTGGAGATGAACGAGAGTGCCAATATCCTCAATAACTGTACCGGGAAAAGCCTGATCCTGCTGGATGAGATCGGGCGCGGGACCTCCACCTATGACGGTCTTTCAATCGCGTGGGCAGTGGCCGAGTTTTTGCATGAAACCGAAAGACGGCAGGCCAGGACGCTTTTCGCTACCCACTATCACGAACTGACACGCCTGTCTGAACGCTTTAAGCGGATAAAGAATTTCCAGGTGGCGGTCAAGGAATGGCAGGACCAGATTATCTTTATCCGCAAGATCATTCCGGGGGGATGCGATGACAGCTACGGGATCTTCGTGGCCCGGCTGGCAGGGGTGCCCCGTGAAGTCACTGAACGCGCCCGGGTGGTTTTGAAACAGCTCGAGAAGGGTGTCTTCTTCGATAAGGCGGATAAAACTGAAAATCGAGAGGCTGAGAGTTTGTTCGATCACAAGTATGGAGGACAGGTCGAAACCTGGCAGAAGGTGATCGAGAAACTTCAAAAAGCCGATCCGAACCAGACTACACCGCTCGAAGCACTCAATCTTCTGGTCAAGCTCAAACAGATGCTGGAGGATAATTTTGACTGAGATCATTCGTCTTCCGGAAAACCTGGTCAATAAGATCGCCGCCGGCGAGGTGGTTGAACGGCCCGCGTCGGTAGTCAAGGAACTGGTCGAGAATTCCCTGGACGCGGGAGCATCCCAGGTCAGAATCGAGATCGAAGAAGGCGGAATAAAAAAGATCAAGGTAACCGACGACGGCCAGGGGATCGGCAGTGATTTTTTGCCATTAGCTCTCACCCGTCACGCCACCTCCAAGCTGACTTCCGCTGACCAGCTCGATTCCATCGCCAGTCTCGGTTTCCGCGGGGAAGCCCTGCCCTCGATAGCTTCGGTTTCGATGTTCGAGATAGTATCTAAACCGCGTGACCAGCTGGCCGGATACAAACTTAAAATAGAAGGTGGCAGGGAAATCCGGCGTTCCGAGGCCGGTGCTCCCGACGGCACCACGATCGAGGTGCGCGAGCTGTTTTTCAACACTCCCGCGCGCCGGAAATTCCTCAAGACCCAGGTGACGGAAACCCGCCATGTGATCGATGTCATAAACGGGCTTGCTCTGGCTTTTCCGGAATGCGGGTTCGAACTGGCCAGCGAGGGACGCAATATCCTCGCTTTGAATCGCTCCGGCTCGCGGGCAGAGAGGGTGCGCGACCTGCTCGGAGCTAATGATTTTGAGCGTATGATCGATTATTATGAGGAGACCGAAGAACTGACATTAGCCGGTTTCACGATCCGGCCCGAATTCGCACGTAAGAACCGCGCCCAGTTGTATTTTATCATCAATAACCGCAGGATCAGTTCACCCCTTCTGTATTCAGCGCTGATGAAGGCCTACGGTGAATTTCTGCCCCACAGGCGTTATCCGCTGGCGGTGATCTATCTCGACTTGAAACCCTGGCTGGTCGATGTCAATGTCAGCCCGACTAAAAGCGAGGTGCGTTTCTCCGACGAGCGCGCGGTTTTTCATGCCCTGATGTCCTCGGTCAGGAAAGCTTTGACGCGCGACGATGTCATCCCGCAGATGATCCGTTCCGGTGATGCCGAAGATGGTGTCGAAAAAAGCGAACCAGATAGCTACCGTATGAAGATCCGCCGTGCGGCCGAAAAATTCTTTTCGCAAAAACATGAGCCGGTGGTTTCCAGCCAGCCTGAACTGAGAATCGAAAGAAGGCCCGGAAACTATGAGGTCAGGGCGGATCAGCATCTCAAAAACTGGCGCCAAAAGCAAGTAGAGCGTGTTAGCCATGAGTCTCCTGCTGACAAATTGCCCGAAAGAAAATCCTTTCCTCATCGGATGATACAATTTGCCGACCTCTTCATCGTGGCCTTCACAAAGGACCGCCTGATGGTTGTCGATCAGCATGCCGCCCATGAGCGGGTTCTCTATGAGCGTGCGTTGAAATCTTTTGACAAGCAGAAGATGACTTCCCAGAAACTGTTGTTTCCGGTCAATATCGAACTGGAGCCGTACCTGTTGTCGGGCGCAGAAGAATATTTCGAGATATTGCGCGACCTGGGATTTGAACTGGAACGTTTCGGCCCGCGATCTCTGGCGGTCTATGCTGTCCCGGCGGTGGTGACCGGCAAAAATCCTGAAAGCCTGGTCAAGGATTTGATCGGTGATCTTCTGGAATACGAGAAAGAAGCTCCCGATCGTTTCAAGCTGACCGCCCAGATGTTTGCCTGCCGGGCCGCGATCAAAGCGGGTGATCGACTTTCCGAGGAGATGATGTCTGCTCTCTTGGAGCAACTCTTCAAGTGTGAGAACCCGTATATCTGCCCGCATGGGCGTCCCACCGTTATTCGTATGTCGGCTGAAGAGTTGAGGGAGCGCTTTGGACGCTAGCCCCGCTAAAAAACTGCTCGGGCTGGTCGGACCGACCGGGGTCGGTAAAACCGGGCTGGCGATCCGTCTCTGCCGGGAACTTATGGGCGAAATAGTCTCCTGCGATTCACGCCAGATCTACCGCAAGCTCGATATCGGTACCGCCAAACCGAATGCGGATGAGATCTCACAGGCCCGGCATCACCTGCTCGATATAATCGACATAGGCGAACAATTTTCAGCCTACCGCTTCCGCCAGATGGCCCTGGAGGTGATCGAAGATATACTCAAGCGGGGTAAAGTACCGCTGGTTGTGGGGGGGACCGGTTTGTACTACAGAGCGCTGACTGAAGGTATCTTCGAAACACCTCAACATGACGACAGCCTCCGAGGGGAGCTCGAAGCCGAAGCTGAACTCCATGGGAATCAGCATCTTCTGGACAGGCTGGCTGAAGTCGATCCCCGGACCGCGAAAAAGCTGTCTGTGGCCGACCGCTTTCGCATCATTCGCGCCCTGGAGATATATCACCTGACCGGAAAAACCAAATCCGAGCTGTCAGCCGAGGGAGATTACCCGGAAAAGACGTATAATTTTGTAACCGTTGGACTTAACCTTAAACGTAAAAAGCTTTACGAGCGTATTAATAAACGAGTGTTGAAAATGTTCGAGGAGGGGTGGTACGAGGAGACACGGGAGCTGATCGAAAAATCCGTGATAAATTCTGGTAACTATTCCAAGCTTATGGGGTACAATACCATATATGAGGTCATTGCCGACGACAGGGATCGTTCTGAGATGATCGCCAAGATTCAGCAGGCGCACAGGAATTACGCCAAAAGGCAGTTGACCTGGTTTAAGCGTGTCAGGGGGATCAGGTGGGTCTCCGCCGATGATCCCGATGCCTTTCAGAAAATAATGGAAGTTTATAATGACGAGTAAGTTATATAATCAAATTGCCGATTTAAAAAGAAAGCTGAAGGGGAGGATTATAACAGAAAAAAATCTTGACAAAATCTCACAACAGGATTTTCATTATGTTGTCAATCAATAGCTTGCTTATAAAGAAGGGTAATCAGATGAGAGAGCTGTCCGGTTATTTGCTGGTTTTTATTTTCACTGCGGCTCTGGCCTGCAGTTCCACCGAGGGGCGTTTCGATGGATCGGAGGGGGATGTCCCCGAAGCCCATACACTTGTAAAGAAAACCGATAGTGGCGAAGAGCAATCCCCGCCCGCTGAAACACAGGTCGTCGATGATCAGGAATTGATCGACGACGAGGCGATTTACAAATTCAGCCTGGCCGAGGAGTACTATGCTTTCGGCGTGGCCGCCAATATCGAGAAAGACTGGAAAGAAGCTGAGTACAATTTCGAAAAAGCGATCGATATTTTGACCACCCTTGAGGTGGCGGCTGAGGACGATACCTCACAGGTCGCGCTTGAATATCGCAAACTCATGAATGAGATAACAGCAGATTATAAAATCACTTTGTTCAATCTAACGGTGTTGTCGGAGGATGCTTCCCCGTACGCGCTGGATGAGAAATTCCGTCTTCTGGACAGCCTTTCCGGGATTTCCGCCGATTCGATGCGCACCACCGCTCAGGCCACCGACAAGGTGACTTACGATCTGCCGGTGGTTTTAAATGACCGGGTTAAAAAGTGGATATATTATTACCAGACATCAGCCCGTAAGAACATGGAGACCGCGCTGGCACGCTCAGGTATGTATATGCCTATCATGGAGAAGATACTGAAAGAAGAAGGTGTGCCCCATGACCTGGTTTACCTGCCGATCATCGAAAGCGCTTTCAAGGACAGGGCTTATTCTCATGCCCACGCGGCCGGTTTCTGGCAGTTTATCTCCTCGACCGCCCGCAACTGGGGCCTCAAGCGTAACTGGTGGTATGATGAACGCTATGATTTCGAGAAATCAACTCGTGCGGCCGCTCGTTATTTAAAATATTTGTATAAGGAATTCGGCGACTGGAGACTGGCCCTGACAGCTTACAACGGCGGTTCGGGCAATGTCCGCAAGATGATCCGTCGCAACCCGGGTAAAGATTACTGGGACTGGAAAATCTGGGGCCGGGATATGCGCAACTTCGTTTCCAAATACATGGCCGCCACGATCATAGCCAAAAATCCCGAACGCTACGGGTTCGATGTTCAAAAAGCCGATCCGCTGATCTGGGATGAGGTCAAGGTCGGCCGGGCTTTGTATCTCAAGGATATAGCCAAGGCGACCGGTGTCTCGGTCAGAAAAATCAAGGAACTCAACCCTGAAATCAGGCGCGATTATACCCCCCCGGATTACAAGAATTATACGCTCAGACTGCCGAAGAGAACGTCATCGAAGTTTTTGCTGGCGATGGATGACATGCAGTCTCCGAAAGAGACCAGCTGGGTTCGTCATCGTATCAGGAGAGGCGAAACAGTCTCAACGATCGCCCGCAGATATCGTGTTTCCCAATCGGCAATTGTACAGGCCAATAACCTGCATCGTCCGTATCGAATATATGCCGGTCACACACTGGTGATCCCGGTACCGCTGGACCGCGGTTCGACCGGCTACGCTTCCAGTAACCGCAACTATGAGCTGACCGGCGAACATTACATCGTCCGTCCCGGAGACAACCTGTGGAGCATAGCGCGGGCGTTTAAGACCACGACCGAGGCGATTCGACGGGCCAACAACCTGCCTCGCAAGAACCTGATCTATGCCGGTCAAAGATTGAGGATCCCTGGTTACACGACCTCATCAGCCGGTTCGAATGTTGAGTATTTCACACATACGATTCGCAAGGGTGAAACCCTGTCGCTTCTGGCGAAACGCTATGGTTGCACGATCAGTCAGCTCTGCGCGCTAAATCGTCTGAGCACGCGCAGTACTCTCCATATCGGCCAGAGGCTTAAAGTGCCCGGCAAGCAGATGGCATCTTCTTCCAGACCTGCCAGCGGTGAATCGTTTAACCATACGATCCGGCGGGGCGAAACGCTCTCATACCTGGCCCGCAGGTACAATACCAGTGTGCTGGATATCTGCCGTTTGAATGGTATCAGCACCCGCTCGACGCTTCATATCGGCCAGAAACTGAAAATACCGGGTAAGAAAACTGAACTGAATTATGCCTCCTCCAGCAAGTCGCTGGCTTCCGGAGATTATTTTAATCATCGTGTACGCTACGGCCAGAACCTGTGGTATATCGCTCGCAAATATGGTACTACAATTGAAGAGATCTGCCGTCTCAACGGCATCTCTCGCAACAGCGTGCTGGCTGTGGGGCAGGCGCTCAAGGTGCCGATTCGCAAACAATCCAGCGCTTCGAGCAGGAACTTTATCTATTACACGATCAAAAGGGGAGATACATTGTGGGAGATCGCCCGCTCTTTTGCCACTTCGACCGACGAGATCCTGAGTATCAATAATCATATAAATCCCCGCAGTCTCAAGCCGGGGGAGAAAATCAAGATTCGAGTGAATTGATTTGGCTAAAGGGAATAATATAGTTCTTGGACTGGTGGTCGGCTCGTTTGTGATCCTGTTTTTAGTTTTTTTTGCGATCGGTATCATCAGGATGTCATCCGACCGGACCGGCTGGTCCGGCTTTGGCGATAAAGTCGCGATAGTCGAGATCCAGGGAACTATCGATCGCTCCGAGCAGATCGTCGACGATCTGCGGAGATACGCCGACGACAACTCGGTCAAAGGTATCGTAGTCAGGATCAACTCGCCCGGCGGAGTTGTCGGGGCGGCCCAGGAGATCTACGCCGAGGTGCTGAGGATCAGTTCAGAGGAGCGTAAGCCGATAGTGGCCTCGATGGGGTCGGTGGCGGCCTCCGGGGGGTACTACATAGCCTGTGGAGCGGATTGTATCTATGCCAACCCGGGTACACTTACCGGGTCGATCGGAGTGATTATGCAGTACCCTGTGATGAAGGATATGCTCGACAAGATCGGGATACAGTTCGAGACTGTCACAGCAGGTGAAGTCAAGGATGTCGGCTCACCTTACCAGTATCCGGATGACAGGGATAGTGTGGTGCTCAAGCGAGTGATCGAGGACACTCATCAGCAGTTCGTCAATGTGGTCTCGGAAAGGCGTCGCATGGATCCCGATGAGGTCGTCGAAGTTGCTGACGGTTCGCTGTTTACCGGTCTTCAGGCGCAAAGGCGGGGTCTGGTTGACTCGCTCGGAGGACTGGAGAGCGCGATCGCCTACCTGGAAGAATTGAACGATTATGGTTCCGGATTGAAACGAATTCGACCTGAAGCTGAAGAAGGGTTTACGATTTTTGATCTTTTTGGCAAATCTGCCACAAAAATCATTAATTTTTCTGATGTGGGAAGTCCAAAATTAATGTATCTTTACAGATGATTTGAAGTTATGCCGATATACGAATATACATGCAGGAACTGCGAGCACCATTTTGAAGAGCTGGTGCGGGGCGATGAAGGTACTCTCTTCTGCCCGGTTTGCCAGTCGATGGAGTGCAAGCGAGAGTTTTCGGTATTCGGTTTTTCCTCAGGTTCAGGTTTTGTATCCTCCACGGGGGCCGGATGTACCGGATGCAGTTCACACAACTGCAAGGGATGTAAATAATTATATTGAATAAATTGGTCTTCTAAGGAGGGAAATATGACCAAGGCTGATTTGGTGGAACAGGTTGCCGAAAAAACAGGCCTGACACGCACCGATGTAGCGGTGGTGGTAGATACATTCCTGGACACTATCAAGAAGTCTATGGAGATGGGTAATAATATCGAGATTCGCGGTTTCGGGACCTTCAAGATCAAACTTCGTAAGGCCCGAAAAGCCCGCAATCCTCGCACGGGAGAAGAGGTTCCGGTGCCTGATCGCAAGGTGCCTGTTTTCAAACCGTCGAATGAATTCAAGGGTATGATTACCAAGTTGCCGCTCGAGGAATAATCTTTTTTTCCTTGATTTTTAACGAGTTATTACGTATCATCACCTGAAGTTCATTACAAAACAGCAGGAGGATTGATGCCATCTGGTAAAAAACGGAAGCGTCAGAAAATAAAAACTCATAAGAGGAAAAAAAGAAGAAAACGCGATCGCCACAAAAAGAAAGTTAAATAAAAGAGCCATTCCCCTGGCTCTTTTTTTTATGCGTGTTTCAACTTTATCGTCAGTTCACAAATCTCGACATGAAAATTGCAGGTCAAATCTCGCTCTGGAGATTTGACTTTATGCGTAATGCCAAACTGTCCGGTCGCCTGCAACCTGACCGGCCTGCCTAATCATATAATTTTTTTTAATCATAATTAAAGCTGATCCGAATTTATCCATAAAAACAGGGCAGGCCATATCGGCCTGCCCTCGTTATTTATCGGGTGTCAACAGTATCAAACCGTTGACATTCTATCTATGTTTAGCAATCCGGTTCGCCGTCGCCGTCGGTGTCGCAGGGAGCATTGCCACCAGCGAAAGCGA
>WJMC01000044.1 GCA_014728145.1 Candidatus Zixiibacteriota bacterium
GGGTATGGGATGTACTTACTTGTAGCGCGGTCTGCGAGGGGATACCGCCCGGCAAGAGTTTACACATCTGAAATCGAAAACGTACCGAAAATTCTGATAGACTATGTTATTCGGAGGTCATCATGAAAGCCAGTAAGATCTTCATATTAGGACTTATCCTCTGCCTCGTCCTTTCAGCGTCACTGTTTGCTAAGAGCTGGAACGTGATCGAAATCGACCGGGCAAAAACCGTAATCCCGGGCGAATCTGTAAATCTTTCCATCAACCTGAACCGGGGTGGATTCGAGATCGGTGACTTCCGGTTGTCGATTTATTACGACCCGACCGCGGTTACCTTTGACGATGCCATACTGGGTGACATCTTTACCGCCGCCAACTGGGAGTTTTTCGAGTATTCGACCGAGGTGTGCGGAAACTGCCCTTACAATATTATCAATATCCATGCCGTGGCCGACTATTACGATGACGGCAACACCCCGACCCAGCTGACCGGTCCGGGCGAAATCGCTCAACTGCAGTTCACCACCTTTGCCGAGGATACCCTCGAGTGTGTCAACCTGCCGATCGGATTTTACTGGGATGACTGCCAGGACAACGCCTTTATGAACACAAAGCGCGATACTGTCTGGCTGTCTGACTATGTTTTCGATTTCAGCGGCGACAATATCACCAAGGAACCTTATTTCGGCGGTGCCGGCATCAACTGCCTTGATCTCGAGGACGCTGTGCCGTTTCGATTTTTGGATTTCAAGACCGGTGGAATAGATTTTTCCTGCCCGCCTCCATATATGTGCGGTGATATCAACGGCGATGATAAGATCAACCTGCTCGATCCTATCTATCTGGTCAATTACCTTTTCCGTTCCGGCCCGGCTCCGAATCCGTGGGAACGAGGCGATGTCAACTACGACCAGGAAGTGAATATCAACGACCTGGTTTATATCGTCGACTATATCTTTAACCACGGCGCTGACCCGATCTGCGAATAGATAAACTTAAATTATGACTTCAAAGCCCGTCATCTGGCGGGCTTTTCTTTTTGAGCCGTGCTTTACGGAACAGTTTTTGACATGATCCTGTTGAAATCAGTGTGAATTTTGGCTCCGGCCTTTGACTAATTCGCAAGGCCTGTGTATATTGGGGCTAATTTATTTCAAAAAAGGATGTTTTCATGGTTTCTAAAGATCAAATCTACGATATACTCCGGGAGGTCGATGATCCCGAGCTTCATCGACCGATTACCGACCTCGGAATGGTCGAGAACGTCAATATCGACAACAGCACCGTGGCGGTCAAGATCAAGCTGACCATACCCGGGTGCCCGATGAAAGCCAGGATTTCTGACGATATCACAAACAAGCTCGAAAGCCTGGAGGGTGTAAACAAGGTCGAAATCGAGTTCGGCTCGATGAACGACGAGGAACGCGCTAAATTGCGCCAGCAACTGATGCCGGGAGCTAAGGCCGAGGATGACAGCCCAAACCTTGATTTCGTAAAAGAGATCATCTGTGTCGCCTCCGGTAAAGGTGGAGTCGGTAAATCCACAGTTACCGCCAACCTGGCGGCCGCGCTTTCGGAGCTGGGTCTCAAGGTCGGGGTGCTCGATGCTGATGTCTACGGGTTTTCGATTCCGCGCATGCTGGGAGTTA
Organism: Candidatus Zixiibacteriota bacterium; assembly: GCA_014728145.1. Lineage (NCBI taxonomy): Bacteria > Pseudomonadati > Candidatus Zixiibacteriota > Candidatus Zixiibacteriota bacterium. Next base: position 1,650 of record WJMC01000044.1, read on the forward strand.
CCGGACAGCCGACGATTATAGATAATATGATCATCCCGCCCGAACGAAACGGTATTAAACTGGTCTCGATGGGCCTGTTTCTGGATGAGGACACTCCGGTAATCTGGCGCGGTCCGCTTTTGCATAAGACCGTGCAACAGTTTATGACAGATGTTCACTGGGATAAGCTGGATGTTATGCTGGTGGATCTGCCCCCGGGTACCGGCGATATTACCATCACTGTGGCGCAAAAAATGTCCAAGGCCCGTTTATTAGTAGTGACTACTCCGCAGAAGGCGGCCTCGAATGTCGCTCTGCGAGTCGGTAAAATGGCCGAGAAAGTAGAACTGGGCGTTTTGGGCGTGATCGAAAACATGTCATTCTTTCAGCTTCCAGACGGTTCTAAAGAGTATGTCTTCGGACAGGGCGGTGGTTCGGAAGTTGCGGATATCCTCAACACCAGCGTGTTTGCGGAAATTCCGCTCGATTCCGAGCTGAGACAGGCCTCCGATGAGGGCAATCCGATAATCTGGTCCGAAAAAGACAGCCCGGCCCGTCAGGCATACCTCAAGTGTGCAGATCGCCTGAAACTGGAATTAAAATTGTAGGGATATGTAACTCGATACTTTATATTTAGTTAGAATTAATAAATATTAATCTAACGGTTTTTTGGCGGGTCCGGCATATACGGGCCCGCCCTAATTTGCGCAGAGATACAGCCTTAGGGGTTAGAAGAAATTAATTTTCAAAGCCCTTGACAAGGCGGTCTTCCGGCAGTATTATAAATCCACGGAAATCATTGAATGATAATATGTTAACAGGATGTGGATAAGTCCTTCGAGGTGCAGTTTTAAATGGATTTTAAGCTAATTGGGAGAACGGTTTATGTGGACAAATCCCCGCAATTTAGAAATGGCTGCAATTTAAGACGTTTGTATTCAATGGTTTCTTAAAATCCACAAATGTTGATAAGTTAAAAGGATGGTCTAATGTCTTCGGATCCACAAACTATCTGGTCCGAGGTGCTGGGGTATCTTTCCAAACGGATCAAGCGCCAGAGTTTTTACACCTGGCTTCGTCCGACTACCGCGGTATCTCAGGACAACGGCACAATTAAAATCGGGGTTCCAAACAGGTTTGTGGCGGACTGGATCAGGGAACATTATCTGGCTGATATCAGCGAGGCTTTGACACAGGTGGCGCAGAGACCGGTCAACTGCGAGTTCATCGTGCAACCTAAATCAAGTGAACGTCAGATCAACATCTTCCCTTCCAGGACTTCACCGCCCAAGGTGGAAAATCGAAGTACAGCTTCCACTGGGGCATCATATGCGGGAAAATTCCCGCTCAACAAGCGCTTCACTTTCGATTCTTTTGTAGTTGGTGATTCCAACCAGTTCGCTCATGCCGCCAGTTTCGCGGTGGCGGAGGCAGTCGGGAAAACCCAGTATAATCCGCTGTTTATCTACGGCGGTGTGGGGCTGGGCAAAACTCATCTGATCCAGGCAATCGGAAATTACTGCCTGGACACCGATTCGGCCAGCAAGGTGATATATGTTACCTCTGAGAAGTTCACCAATGATTATATCAATTCGCTGACCGATCATACGATCAGCAATTTCTCGACGGTTTATCGCGGATGTGATCTCTTGTTGATTGATGACATCCAGTTTTTCACCGGCAAGGAATCAACTCAGGAGCAGTTTTTTCATACGTTCAATCATCTCCATCAAAACGGCAAACAGATCGTTTTGACCGCCGATCGTCCGCCTAACGAAATCAAGGGTTTGGAGGAGAGGTTATTGTCGCGGTTTTCATGGGGCCTGGTGGTGGATATTCAGCCTCCCAGCCTCGAGACCAGGATTGCTATTTTGAAAAAGAAATGCGAGTTCGACGATATCTGTCTGCCCGGCGACGTTATCGCGTTTATCGCAGAATCTGTCAAATCGAATATCCGTGAGCTGGAGGGCGCAGTTATCAGATTATGTGCCTACGCTTCTTTGAAAAACAAGGAAATCACGGTCGATCTGGCGGCTCATGTTTTAAAGGATATTATCAAGACTGACAGGAAACCATTGACGATCGAAACTATCCAGAAAAAGGTGGCTGAAATCTTTAATATCTCCGAAGAGCTCCTGCGGGCAAAAAAGAAGACTCAGGATGTCGTGATTGCTCGCCAGGTGGCGATGTATCTCTGTCGTTCGTTGACCTCGGCTTCACTCAAGCAGATCGGGGCCAAGTTTGGAGGCAGGGATCATTCCACAGTCATCCATGCCTGCAACCATATAGCTTCCAAGATGAAAAAAGATATTAATTTCAGGCTCAGGATAGATTCAATCATTAATTCACTGTATGTGTGATTGGTGTGAGTTTTATGTTTATCGATGTTTACCGGATGTGGGTTGCAATAATGATGTTGATTTGTAAGAAATCGGTTACTGCTTTTCAATAACATTTCAACATTAAAATTTTATATTTACAAAGCGTAATTATAATGTATATATGCATTTCGAAGGAGACTGAGTAGTTTTCAACATTACTAACACGGTTATTACTATTATTTTATTTATATATTATATTGATCTTAATACTTTACTGTGCACACAGTGAAGCTGAATTAGACGAAAGTCAAGGAGCTGTCGATGAAATTCACGGTATCAAAATCGCAGTTTGAGGAGACCTTACAGATCGTATTGAATGCGATACCATCCAAGACCACACTTCCTATTCTGGGAAATATACTGGTCAATGCCAATGAATTTGATATCAGTTTTTCAGCAACCGATTTGGATATCTCTATTTCGACAGCTATCAAGGTAAAACCCGCTCGTACCGGTACATTTACTATTCCGGCCAAGACATTGAACGAGATCGTCCGTGAACTTCCGCAATCCGAGATTGAAGTTGAGGTTAACAACAATCGAGTCGAGATCAAGGCTGACCGGGGTACTTATAAATTGTCCGGGATTTCGCCTGATGAATTCCCTCGTCTTCCGGAGTACAAAAAGGGCAAAGAGATTAAGATTTCCGGTGGTGAACTGGCGAAGATGATTCGCAGGACGCAGTTTGCTGTTTCTGTCGATGAAACCCGTCCGGCGTTGAATGGTGTCCTGTGGCAGAATTCGGGAGACAAAATGGTCATGGTGGCTACCGATGGTCATCGACTTGCCCGTATCCGTACTGATAACAAGAAATTTTCCGGTTTGACCGAGGACCTGATTATTCCTCCCAAGGCCTTGAACTACCTGACCCGTGTGGTAGGTGATCAGGATGTAGAGATAGGAGTGGTGTTTGGCGATAAAAATATTGCATTTTCGGTTCCACGCGAGGATGATAACGACACTATTATATCATCGCGATTAATCGAAGGCCCTTATCCTAATTATGAGCAGGTCATCCCGACCGACAATGACAAACGCCTTGTTGTCAATCGCACTGATCTTCATGCCGCGGTCAGGAGAGTTTCGATCCTGTCCAACTCTCTGACTCACCAGGTAAGGTTTATGGCGGATAAGGACAAGCTCGAGCTTTCGGCTACGAATGTCGATCTGGGCGGTGAAGCGCGTGAGGCTTTGAACTGCGAATACTCCGGAGAGAGGCTTGAGCTGGGCTACAACGCCAATTATGTGATCGATGTCTTAAAGCAGATAGAGTCGGAGGAGGCTGTATTCGAACTGTCTACGCCGGTCGCGGCGGGTCTGGTATATGGTGCCGATCGCAAGGAAGATTATATCTGCCTGGTTATGCCTTTGCGTCTGGCTGATTGATTGCTTAACCTGTTTCAATTGCATTTACAACCTTCCGCTGAATAATTATCTGCATAACAGAACCCCTGCTGATAAACTGAAAATATGAATGAATTGCCGTATAATATAAGCTGGCCGGATAATCGAAAATTTGCGTTTACAGTTTTTGATGATACTGACCTGTCTACCTTGGAAAACACTTCGGAAATTTATCGTTTTTTATTCGATCTGGGAATAAAGATAACAAAATCTGTCTGGATGTTGTCAGGAGAAAAAAATGTTCCCAATAGCGGTATGACCTGCGAAGATCCACAATATCTGAAATGGATATTGAGCTTGAAGGAACAGGGATTTGAGATCGGGTGGCATCTGGCGAGTTATACGACTTCGAACAGACAAACGACAATCAATGCCTTGGATAAATTTAAAGATGTATTTGGTGAGTACCCGAAGGCTATGGCTAATCATAGCCAGAATCTAGAGAATATCTACTGGGGTAGCGCCAAACTATCGAATCCTTTAATTAAGCTTATATATAACCTTGCAACCCGCTTTAAGAATCATGGTAGATTCAAGGGGCATGTGAGAGATTCAGAGCTTTTCTGGGGAGATATCTGCAAAAGCAGGATCAGGTACTGCCGTAATCTTCAGTTTCGGGACATAAATACATTAAAAATCTGTCCCTTTATACCGTACCATGACTCGGAGCGAAAATATGTTAACCTGTGGTTCGCCAGTGCAGATGGCGCAAATCTAAACAGCTATAATTCCCTCTTGTCGGAGCACAACCAGGACCGATTGGAATCTGAAGGCGGTGCTTGTATTGTCTATACACATCTTGGAGCTGGATTTTACCAAGACAAACAGTTAAATACAAAGTTTCGCTCTTTAATGGAACGGTTGGCAGAGAAAGCGGGATGGTTTGTTCCGGTTACCGAACTTCTGGACTACCTGGGAAAATGCCAGGGTCGGACCCATGAAATAACAGCGCCTGAAAGAAGCAGACTAGAGTATCGCTGGCTTAAAGAAAAATTGATCCATGGAAAATCCTGAAATTTTATGGTTAATATCAAAGTTGTACCATATACAGATGAGTGGATAGATCAAGTCATCCATTTCAATAAACGTCTGAAGGCAGGCGGTTCCAGCTATCAGTTTCCGGAGTATACTGTTTCCGAATGGCTTCCCAAAAGGACAGACAGAAACATCTGGCAGGAATACTATATAGCCATAGATGATGAAAATATAGTACGGGGTGGTTACTTTTTGAAACCGCAAAGATTCTGGTTGAAAAATTCAGAGTTTTCGATGGCGTCGATAATGCTTCCTTTATCTGAAGGGATAGTCGATAGAAAGTATGCAGGTGTTGGCAAGCAGATTCTGGATGATGCGCTTAGCCGGGAAGAAAACCTGATTGCAGTAGGAATTGGACAGACATCTGAACCGGCAGCCAGATTTCTGTGTAAGAATAAATGGGGAATCTATGAGGTTCCTTTTTTCTTCAAAGTAATCCATCCTTCTAAATTCTTCAAAAACCTGGTATATCTTCGCAGGTCAAATGTTAGAAAAAAACTACTGGACTTGGTGGCATATCTCGGTTTACCCGGGATAATTGTCAAAGGTTTTCAAAAAATCAGATCCCATAGGTGCTCTCCTAAAAAAGGAATCAAAACAGAGACCTTCGATTCTTTTGGAACCTGGGCCGATGAGCTCTGGATGAAAAGCAGATCGGAGTATGTGTTTTCAGCTGTGCGCGACAGCAATACTTTGAATATCCTGTATCCGCCTGAAGAATCGAGATTTATCAAACTATTGATAAAGGATTCTGATGAACCCATTGGTTGGGTGATTGTGATTGCTACCCAATGGGAGAATCATAACCATTTCGGAGCTATGAAGCTTGGTTCAATTCCTGATTGCCTGGCTTTGCCTGGCAGGGAACTGGATTTGGTATATAATGCAGTCAAAGTACTGCAAAGTCATGATATCGATCTGATTGTATCCAACCAAGCTCATAGAAGATGGTGTGATGCGCTGAGATCATGCGGATTTTTGAGTGGTCCCTCTAACTGGCTTTTCACTTCCTCGGTGTCCCTGACAGAAAAACTGGCTCCGTATGAAAAGAACAGGGAATTTATTCATCTCAATCGCGGTGACGGAAGGGGGCCTGTAAATCTCTGAATATTCTAAGACAGGTACATCAGAAGCATTACCGAGATGATCCACAGGAGAACGCAGATTAAAATTGGTGGATCGGTGAAAAGTACCCTGGCCGGTGAACCGCCACGGTCGTGTTTGTGAATCAGATAGAGATACCTGAAGATACCGTAGATTACGAAAGGTATCGTCAGCTCAAGATGATCGACTCCCAGCTTCTGTTTGACATCGGGCGAAAGAGTATAGAAAGCATAAGCCACAATCGTGGCGGCTGTCACAATGGAAATCAACTGCTCCAGAAGGGGAATCGAGTATTTTGCCAGGATCTTGCGATGACCGGAAGCGTTGGCCTCCAGGAGCATGATCTCATGCCGGCGTTTGCCGAAACCGATAAACAGCGCCAGAAGCGTGGTGCAAACCACCAGCCAGGCGGATATTTCTACCGGCAACGCCAGCGCTCCGCCGACCGCTCGCAGTACAAAACCGGCCGCGATCGTCATGACATCGATAATAACTACCTGCTTCAAAACAGTTGAATAAAATATGATCAACAGAAGATATGCCAGCACAGCGGTTGTAAACTGTATATTGAGCATAAAATACGCTCCTGCCAGAGCGGTTGCCATCAGGATTACCGCCCAGACAGTCGCCGTGGA